>CAYLWA010000001.1:0-30241 GCA_964387335.1 uncultured Candidatus Saccharibacteria bacterium
CTGAAGATGGAAACCTAACATCTGCAATAGTTACAACTGGAACAGTTAATACTTCCGTTGTAGGTCCATACACAAAAACTTATTCAGTTACAGATCGTGGAAATCCACCACTTTCAGCTTCTATCACAAGAACTATAAATGTTGTTAGTGGTTCTGGTAGTAATTTTACCCTTACTGTAAACAGGAGCACAGGTGGAACAGTAACAAGTAATGTTGGAGGTATAAATTGTGGCAATACTTGTTCTGCTGTATTTAGTTCTAACACTTCGGTTATTTTGACCGCAACACCTCTTAATGCACAGTGGATATTTGTCGGTTGGGGGGGTGCTTGTTCGGGAACTTCTTCAACTTGCACAGTTGTAATGTCTTCATCTAAAACTGTAACAGCTGAATTTAGACCAAGACCTTTTGATTACAGAGAATTTTAAAAGCTTTACTTTTTTCTTCTTTTGTCTATAATACTTCTTATGCTTAAACACAGATTATTATCAATATTTTTAGTCATTTTTTTACTGTTGTCTGCTTTTTTTGTTTACAAAACAGAAAATAAAAACAGTAATTATAAATTTAAATTAGGCCTCGATTTAAATGGTGGAACAGAACTTACTTATAAAATAGATACATCGTCTGTGGCTTCATCTGATATAAATTCATCCATTGAAACATTAAGAGATGTTATTGAAAGAAGAGTTAATATTTTCGGAGTATCTGAACCTGTTGTGTATAGTCAAAACTCTGTTTTCGCTGAAGATCAAAATTCACATAAACTAATAATAGAGTTGCCAGGTGTTTCAAATATATCTGACGCGATAGAGATGATTGGTCAAACTCCAAAACTTGAATTTATGTTAGTTAATCCTCAAATGAAAAATCTAAGCCAAGAGGAAATAGCTTCTAAACCAACTTCTGAAGTTTTTATACCAACAGGTCTTGATGGTAGATTATTAAAAAAATCCAATCTCGAATTTACAAATTCATCACAGGGTATTTCAGGTAAGCCAATAGTTTCTTTAACATTTAATGATGAAGGAAAAGAATTATTTGCAAAAATAACAAAAGAGCACAAAGGGGAATTACTGGCTATATTTTTAGATGGAAACCCTGTTTCAATACCTTCAATAAAAGAAGAAATTAAAGATGGTAAAGCTGTTATTTCTGGAAGTTTTACAATGGAAGAAGCAAAAACTTTGGTTAGAAATCTAAACTATGGAACATTGCCTTTGCCTATATCTATTGAAAGTACAAACCTTATAGGGCCTTCTTTGGGTATCTCAGCTCTTAAAAGCGGTGAAAAAGCTTTGATGTGGAGCTTTCTTTTAATAGCAATATTCTTGATTTTGTATTACAGACTTCCTGGTGTTGTTGCTTCTGTTTCCTTGGTTTTCTACATAATCCTTTCATTTGTTGTATTTAAACTAATACCAATTACTTTAACTTCCGCAGGTATTGCTGGTTTTATTCTCTCTGTTGGTATGGCGGTAGATGCAAATATACTTATATTTGAAAGATTAAAAGAGGAAATGAAGAAAGGTAATAACGTTTCAAGTTCTATAAAGCTTGGTTTTTCTAGAGCTTGGCTTTCAATCAGAGATTCAAATATTTCATCAATAATAACTTCTATTGTTTTGTTCTGGCTAGGAACTTCTTCTATAAAAGGATTTGCCTTAACTTTAGGTGTTGGAGTTTTAATTTCAATGCTTACAGCTATTACAATTTCAAGAACATTTTTGTTTGCAATAGTAAGTGATTCAAAAGTCGATTCAAAAATTAAGAGGTTTTTATTCAGTAACGGTTTTAATCTTTAAAATATTATGTTTATAGTAAAAAATAAAATTTTATTCTTTGGTTTGTCTCTTGTATTAGTCGCGCTTTCTCTGTTCGCTATGTTTAGATTTGGTTTTAATTTTGGCATAGATTTTACGGGTGGTTCTGTCTTGGAATTAAAATATTTACAAACCAGACCAGATTTAAGTGAAATAAAATCTGATCTTGAAAGTTTAAATATTGGCCCATTTAATGTTTTTCCAGTTGGTGAATTTGGTGTAAATATCAAATCAAAAAATATCTCTTCAACTCAAAGAGATCTTATGATCCAAAAATTAAGTAGATTAGGCGATATACCACTTAAAGAGGAAAAATTTAATTCAATAGGCCCCGCTATTGGCGGTGAATTACAAAGTAAGGCCTATCTAGCTATTGCTGTCGTGATACTTTGTATTGTTCTTTATATAATGTTTGCGTTTAGAAAACTTAAAAATCCTTTTCATTATGGTTTGGCTACTATAATAGCTTTAATTCATGATGTTATTGTTGCAACAGGTGCTTATATATATTGGATTTCATATAAAGGTGGTGAAATAGATCTTTTATTCGTAACCGCGATACTTGCCATACTAGGTTATTCTGTTCACGACACAATAGTTGTGTTTGATAGAGTTAGAGAAAATCTACTCTTGAAAGAAAAAAATAGTTTTGAAGATAATGTTGGTATTTCAATCAAAGAAACTTTTGGAAGATCCATAAATACATCACTTACGATCTTCTTTGCTTTACTCGTCCTTTATTTTGTTGGAAGTCAGTCAACTCACAATTTCTCATTGGTTCTTTTGGTTGGTGTTGTTGTTGGAACATATTCTTCAATCTTTTTAGCATCCCCACTTCTTTTAGTTTTCAACAAGATAAAAAAGATAAAATAATTTTTTAATCTTCATTTTTGTTGTATAATTGTATCAAATGGATACAAATCAAATTACATACTTTGCTGAAACTGATGCTAGAGGTAAAAAGATAAAGTTTGGAATAAAAGCCAAAGATCGTCTTAAACATATGTATGTCATAGGAAAGACTGGTATGGGTAAGTCGACTCTCCTTGAAAATATGGCCATTCAAGATATTGCAAATGGTAATGGTTTGGCAGTTATAGATCCTCACGGAAGCTTTGCTGAAAAAATGTTGGATTATATACCAGAGCACAGGATTCAAGATGTTTTGTATTTTGCGCCATTTGATATGGAATATCCGGTTTCTTTTAATGTTATGGAAGATGTTGATAAAGATAGAAGACATCTTGTTGTAAATGGTCTGATGTCAACTTTTGAGAAAATATGGGCCGATGCTTGGTCTGCCAGGATGTCATATATTTTGCAATATACAATCATAGCACTTCTTGAATATCCAAACTCAACACTTTTAGGTATCAACAGAATGCTTTCTGACAAGGAATACAGAAAAAAAGTTATAGAAAATGTAACTGATCCTGCGACAAAGTCTTTTTGGATAGATGAGTTTGGTAAATATACCGAAAAATTTGCAGCTGAAGCCACACCTGCTATACAAAACAAAGTTGGTCAATTTACTTCAAACCCTCTGGTTAGAAACATTATAGGTCAACCAGAATCATCTTTTGATGTTAGAAAGATGATGGACGAAAAAAAGATTTTAATAGTTAATCTTTCCAAGGGTCGGGTTGGTGAAGGAAATGCAAATCTAATAGGATCAATGCTGATAACCAAAATATATCTAGCGGCTATGTCTCGTGCTGATTTGAGTGAATCCGAGATGTCCAAGCTTCCTAATTTTTACCTTTATGTTGACGAATTTCAGTCTTTTGCCAATAAATCTTTTGCTGATATTTTGTCAGAAGCTAGAAAATATAAATTAAACTTAACAATAGCGCATCAGTATATAGAGCAGATGGATGAAGATGTTAGAAATGCTGTTTTTGGTAACGTTGGAACAATGATTACTTTTAGAGTTGGAGCTTTTGATGCTGAAGTTTTGGAAAAAGAATTTTCGCCAACTTTTACAGCGGAAGATTTGGTTAATTTGGGTTTTGCACAGGTTTATCTAAAACTTATGATAGACGGTGTTGCATCTAGACCTTTTTCAGCAACAACAATGGCGCCTATACCAAAACCAGAAATTTCTTTTAGAGGACAGGTTATTGATTCATCAAGAAAAATGTATGCAAGGGAAAGAGTTGTTGTGGAGAAAAATATAGAATCATTTTTTGATGAGATGAGAACACCGACTCCACCTAAAAAAGATGATAGAAATACGAGTTCAGGTTTTTCAAATAAACCAAAAGATAATAATTTTTCAAACAGAGATTTTAATAGAGACTTTAAACCAAATACAAATAATTTGGAGACCGTAAAAAGTCAGTCTGTAAATGTTGTTACGACACAGACAGATCAAAAAGAAAATATAAATACGAATACGAATACAAATACAGCAGATAAAAACAAGGAAGCTTTTTTAAAGGCAAAGGAGGAATTGTTGAAGATGGAAAGTGGTTTGGTGATTGATAAAAAACCAGAATCTTCACCCGTCCCTTTAAATGTAAATAATTTAAATGAAGTTGAAAAAAATAAAATACCGACTCAACAAAATATCAAATCTTTAAAAGATGCGTTGTCGTCCGTTTTAAAAACAGTAGAAAATCCTAAAAAGGAAAATACTAACACTGTTGTTAATAATCACAATACGGAATTTCAGCCAAAAAAAATAGAGCAAAATAATATACAATCTGCTGAGCTGATAAAAAATGAAAGTGTTAAAAATGAAATACCATCAAATCTCTCACTTAAACCAGAACCAAAACCTATAAATATTGATGTAAAACCTGTTGAATTTAAAAAGGAGCCAGTTTTAGATCATAATCATAAAAATATAAAAACAGAAACCCATATTTCTTTTGGTGGGCAAAAAATAGATGGTAAAAGTAATATTGATAATACAAATCATATCCAAAAACCAAATGATATTGATATACCTAAAAAAATCGTAAAAGAAGTTCCAGAGGATGTTTTAAAGAGTCTTTTAAGTATGGATTGATTTGTCATTTATGAAAAAAAATATTTTAATTTTTATAACTTCTTATTATCCAAATGTTGGTGGTGCAGAAGTTGCTGTTAAAGAAATTACAGACAGGGTTACTAATTTTAATTATCATCTGATATGTTTTTCTGATAATAAAAAAAATGTTGATATAGAAAAGATTGGTAATGTAAATGTCTACAGGGTTAACGGTTTTAAATTCCTATTTCCTTTTACTGGTTTTTTTAAAGCATTAAGATTAAATAAAAATATTGAATTTGATGCTGTTTGGTCTATTATGGCAACTTATGCTGGATTTGCTGGTTTGTTTTTTAAATTATACAAAAAATGTAAGTTCTTATTAACTTTACAAGAAGGTGATCCTCTTTATACAATGAAGCTTAAAGCGTGGTTTGTTTATCCTTTATTTGTAATGATATTTAGATTTGCTGATAAAATACAAGCTATTTCAAATTTTCTAGCTTCCTATGCCAAGGATATGGGATATAAAAAAGAACCTGTTGTTATTCCAAATGGTGTTGATTTGACGGTCTTCACAAAGAGAAATTCAGATTTAGATATTGAAAAATGTAAAAAAGATTTAAATATTTTAAATGATGACTTTATTTTAATTACTGCATCAAGATTGGTTTATAAAAATGCGGTAGATGATGTCATAAAATCTTTGGTTTTTTTGCCAAAACAGGTTAAATTTTTAGTTGTTGGTATTGGTAAAGAAGAAAAAAAATTAAGAAAGCTTGCGAAAGATTTAGGTGTAAGGGATAGAGTTGTTTTTGTTGGATTTGTTCCGCATCATAAAATAACTTTACTTCTAAATTTATCTGATGTTTTTATTAGAGTTTCTAGATCAGAAGGCTTTGGAAATTCATTTATTGAGGCTATGGCAAGCGGACTTCCGGTTATATCTAGTCCTGTTGGGGGAATACCAGATTTTATAAGTGATGGTGTAACCGGATTGTTTGCTTGTCCAAATAATCCAAAGAGTATTGTTGAAAAAATAAAGCTCCTTATGGATGATAGTAATCTTAAAAAAACAATTGGACTAAATGGTCAAAAAATGGTAGTCTCAGATTATTCTTGGGATTTAGTGTCGTCTAAAATAGAGAATGATTTTTTCAGTGAAATCTAAAAAAATGGATAAAAAATTAAAAATCTTAATAACTACGGGTATATATCCGCCTGATCTAGGAGGTCCGGCAAAGTATGCTGTGATGCTTTCATCTGGAATAAATAATTTGGGACACAGTGTCACAGCTTTTGCATTTAGTAGGTATTTAAAATATCCGACTGGCATAAGACATATCATCTATTTTCTCAAAGTTTTTTTTAAAGTATATAAGTCTGATTTTGTAATAGCTCTTGATACTTTTTCAGTTTGTTTACCTTCTTTTGTCGCTTGTAAGATATTAAGAAAAAAAATTATTGTAAGAACGGGTGGTGATTTTTTATGGGAATCCTATTTGGATAGAACACAGAAAACTATAAAACTTTCTGATTTTTATAAAGAGGACAGATTTTTTAACTTAAAAGAAAGATTAGTTTTTTGGATAACAAAAGTCTTATTAAATAATGTAGATGTTGTTGTTTTTAGCACCAAATATCAAAAAGATATTTTTACATCAGCTTATGATATATCAGAAGATAGGTGTGCCATTATAGAGAATTTGTATTTAAAAAACGATAAGAGAAATATTGTTCCAAAAAAGAAAGTTTTCATAGCCCCATTTAGAAATACTTTTTTCAAAAACAAAAATAGGATTGTTAAAGCTTTTGAAATTATAAATAAAAGATTTGTTGATGTTTTCATTGATTTCAAAACTTACTCAGGTGATGAGTTCGAAAGACATTTAAGAGATTGTTATGCTGTTCTTATACCATCCCTATCTGAAATTAGTCCAAATTTAGCCATAGAGGCTACTTGCTCTGGTATCCCGGTTATACTTACAGAAGATTGTGGTATAAAAGAAAGACTGGATGGTTATGTTGTCTGGGTTAATCCTGAAAGTGTTGAGGATATCGTATTAAAGATTGAAAAAATGATTGATAATACAGAGTATTCTTCTTTGGTCTCAAAACTTACAAGGTTTGATTTTGAACATAACAAGGAAGATATAGCTAGGGAATTTCTAAATATTTATCAGAGAATAAAATAATATGAATGTTTATACAATAGGATCTGATAGGAATATTTTTAATGAAAAAACTTTTGCTTTTAAAAGAATGTTTGCGTATGCCTCAAAATTAAACAATCTCTCAATAATTATCCTTTCTCTAAAAAATAGTAATTTGCAAGAAAAACATATTGGCAATTTACATCTTTATCCAACCAATTCAATTTCAAAAGTATTATATCCTTTTGATATATTTAAAATATTTTTTAAGATTTTTAAAAAAGGCTATAAGGATTCTTTGATTGTGTCACAAGATCCTTTCGAGTTAGGTTTTATTTCTCTTGTTTTGTCAAAAATATTTAGTTTAAAGTTACAAATACAAATACATACTGATTTTTTTAATAATAATTTTAAATCCAGTGCACTTGGTTTATTAAGATTTTTTTTAGCTAAATTTGTATTAAATTTTTATTCTAGAATTAGAGTTGTTTCTTCTGATATTAAATTTAATCTAATTTCTTATTTTAAAATAAAAGAAGATAGAATAGATGTTTTACCAATTCTCATTGATAAAGAAAAAATAGAAAATTCTAAACCTATAAATCTCAAAGAAATGTTCAAGGGTTTTAATAAATTTGTTTTGGTGGCTTCCAGATTAACAGAGGAAAAAATGGTAAATAAAGTTATAGAGGCTTTTAAATTGGTCTTAATTGATAATCCAAAAACTTTACTTTTAATCTGTGGTGACGGTGTCTTAAAAAATGATTTGGAAAGATTATCTGTTGATTTGGGTATCTCTAAAAATATTAAATTTTTAGGTTGGAGGGATGACATATTTTCCTACATGAAATCTGTTGATGTTTTTATTTCTAATTCACTTTACGAAGGTTATGGTATGTCCGTTGTTGAAGCAGGGTTTTGTAAGTGTCCTATTGTAACAACTAAAACAGGAATAGCTGAATCTATTTTTAAAGATTTGGAAAATTGTCTTTTTGTTTCCTGTTTAGATATTTCTGGTATTTCTGATAAAATAAATATGTTTTTAGATGATAAATTGTTTTCTGAAAAAATTATAAATAATACTTTTAATTTACTGAATGACAATTATTCATTTGAAAATTATGTAGAAGATTATATTAGTTTATTAAAAAAATGCCTATCATAAAATTTTTAATTGAGCATATTTTTATTAGATATGTAATATCTGGGGGAACAAGCGCATCGGTTAACCTTGCAGTTCTTTATATATTTAAATACAAGTTACATTTCTATTATCTAACAGCGTCTATAATTGCTTTTATTGTTGGTTTTTTTGTCAGTTTAATACTTCATAAGTTTTTTACATTTAGAGATCATTCGACTGAAAATATACACAAACAAACAGCAATGTATCTAATGTCTTCACTTTTTGGTTTAAGTTTGAACACAACTTTGATGTATATTTTTGTTGATATTTTAAATATTTGGATTATGTTTTCTCAAGTCTTGGCTGGTATTTTGGTTGCTTCTTGTACATTTTTTATATCCAAGCATATTGTCTTTAAAAAATAAATATGAACATACTTTTAATAACACAGGCAGTTGATAAGCAAAACACAACGCTAGGTTTTTTTACAAGGTGGATTGAGGAGTTTGCAAAAAACTCTGATAAAGTTTTTGTTATTTGTCTTTATGAAGGTGAACATAATTTTAATGATAATAAAAAAATTAAAATTTATTCTTTGGGTAAAGATAGAGGTTTATCTAAGTTTCAAATCTTAATAAACTTTTTCAAAATACTTTTTAAACTAAGGAAAGAATATCAAAATGTTTTTGTTCATATGAATCAGGAGTATATAGTCTTGGCCGGTATTTTTTGGAGACTGTATAGGAAAAAAGTATTCTTTTGGAGAAATCATCCGATGGGAGATTTTTTAACTAATGTTGCTGTTTATTTTTCTTTTAAAGTTTTTGCTACTGCAAAAGGGGCTTATGTTAATAGATTTAGTAAAACAGAAATTATGCCGGTTGGAGTTGATAATTATTTGTTTAAAAATAATTCTTCTTCAAGAAAAAAGGGTCAAATACTAATGCTCGGTAGAATCTCTCCAATAAAAAGAATAGAGGCGGGTTTGGAAATAGTTTCCAGACTTGTTGCATCTTCTTTTGATATTAAACTTATTATTGTTGGGGATTTTTTACCAAAAGATCGTGTGTATTTTTCTTTCTTAGAAAATTTTGTTAAATCAGCCAAAATATCTGAATTTGTTGAGTTTAGAAAAGGTGTACCTTTTTCTAAAACATCAGATTTTTATAATCAAAGTGAATTCTTTTTAAATTTTACATCTTCTGGAAGTTTTGATAAAACTATAATTGAAGCTTTGTCTTGTGGTTGTAAAGTTTTAACAACTAATAGTTCTGTAAAAGATATATTGCCAAAGTATTCGTATTGCATTGATGATTCAGAAAGTAGGTTTGAGGCTTTTAAAGAACTGATGTCTTTAAGTGGAGAGTCTCTTGATAAATATCAAAGAGAATCTTTGGAGGTTTCAAAACATCATAGTCTTACAAATCTTATTAATCTAATAACTTTATGTATAAATCAAAAAAAGTAAGTGTTGTTATTCCAACATACAATGAAGCTGAAAGTATCAAAGGAATAATTGAAAGATTTTTTGCAACAAACCTTGTTGATGAGGTTGTTGCGGTTGATAATAATGCTCTTGGTAATACAAAAGAAGAGATATTGAAGACAAAAGCTAAATATGTAAGAGAAACAAAACAGGGCTATGGTTTTGCCCTAATGAGAGGCCTTTTGGAGTCATCTGGTGATCTTATTGTTATGTGTGAAGCTGACGGAACAGCTGACCCAGAAGATATACACAAATTTTTACTTTATAGTGATGATTTTCCTGTTGTTTTAAGCACAAGAACATCTAGGGCGTCAATATGGTCAGGTGCGTTTATGCCATTTCCTGTGAGGTTCGGTAATTGGTTTTGGGCAAAAGTGGTAGAAGTTTTATATAATGGCCCAGGTCTTACTGATATTGGTTGCACTTATAAACTTATATCAAAAGAGGCTCTTTCAAAAATTAAAGATCTGTTTGTAATGTCAGATGGTGATGGTAAATTTTCTCCTGAATTTATAATTTGGGTGTTGAGAAGAAAAATTAAACTAATTGAAATACCAGTAATGTTTAGGCCAAGAATAGGGAAGTCAATGTATACAGGAAGTGTTTTAAAAGCTGCCAAGCTTGGTTTTTTTGAGATGATAATGATTATTAGATATTTATTTAAAAAGATATGATTTTTTATTTTAAAAAATACCAAATTGAAATAGCATCTTTTTTGTCTACTTTTTTTATTGCTTTTGTTTTATTTAATCTAACTAGTATGAGGTTTCCAAATGACGATCAGTTTATACTTTATCGTTATGTTGACAATATAGTTTCTGGAAATGGTTTTGTCTTTAATGTTGGTGAAAAAGTTTTAGGATCAACAACGCCTTTATTTACTATTGTTTCTTCTTTATTTTCTTACATATTTAAAAGTGTTTATATACCAGACATTGTTGCTTATTTAAATATATTTTTACTTTCAATAAGTTCCGTTTTCGTTTTCAAAATAGCCAAAAGACTTTCTGTAAATGATGTCTATTCCTATGTCCTAGTTTTAATTTATTCTCTAAATATGTCCAAAATGATACCGGAAGGTATGGAAACTCCAATGTTTTTAGTTTTTACTCTATCAGCCGTTTACTGTCTTTTAACAGAAAAAAGAAAACTATCAGCTGTTTTATTATCACTTTCCCTTATTACAAGACCTGATTCCATATTGATAGCTTTTTTATTTTTAATCTTCTGGTATTTGAATTTTAAAATCAAAGAAACAATAAGACTTGTTTCGATATCAATATTGGTGGCTTTGCCTTGGCTTATATTTGCGGTATTTTATTTTGGTTCTTTTATACCGCAATCACTTTTAGCTAAGATGCATTCATCTGACATAGTTAGGATGCCAGAGTATCAAGCGTTCAAAGTTCAACTTGCAAGTATCAGTCGTATTTATTGGGGTTCCGTTATAGATTATCAAAGGATAATACTTCAAGTTATTTTGAATCTAATACCGGTTTTAGTTATGATCTTTTTATTCATTAAAAATGTTATAAATCGTAATAATTGGATTGTCTTAGGAATTCCTGTTATATATTTTATTGCTTTCTCTTTATCAAATCCGATTATGTTTCCTTGGTATGTCTCCCAGATAGAACCTTTTTGGCTTATAGTTTCTTTTGTTGGTTTGTATAGTTTTATAACAAAATTAAATATTAAATATATACATCTTTTACTTTTATTTCTTTTAGTTTTTCCAATCATTTCTTTTACTAAAAGGGTTACAAGTGATGATGTTGGCAGTAAAACAGCTTTATTTTTAAGCGCTGATTATTTAAGCAAGCATTTAAAAGACAATCAAACAGTTGGTATTAGTAATATTGGAATAGTATCTTTTGAGACGAAAGCAAAAATAGTAGATTTCTTTGGATTAGTCAGGCCGGATTCTGTTTTATATTATCCAATTAAAAATGGTTGTTTTAAAAAAGATGAACTTTATGTGATTCCACCAGATCTTATAAAAGATAGTAGACCAGACTTTCTTGTTGCTGGTGATGGTGAAATGGATCCCTGTTTTAAGAAAAGTTCTTGGTTTAAAAATAATTATAAAGAAAATTTTAGAATAGGATCTTTGGGGATTTACAGTCTGACAAAATAAATATTTATGGATTTATCAAATATTACAAAAATAGAAAATAGTTTAATTCTCCTTGATATAGATGGTACTCTAACAGTAGATGATAAAAATTATATTGAAGGGGATTTGTTAAATACAATTAAAAAAATTCCAAAAAGTAATTCAACATTTCTTTGTTCAAATGGATCTTTTTCTAGAAATCAAGAAATTTCTAAAATGTTAGATATACCACTTACAAACCATTTATTTAAAAAACCAAGTAGGAAGTGTTTGTCTGGTATTCCAGAAATTGAAAATAAAGTAGTGGTTGGTGATAAATATTTAACTGATGGGTTATTTTCCTTAAACACAGGAGCTTCATTTTTAAAAGTAAAAAGGGTTGTTGATGGAGAGGAAGATTTTTATGTTAAATTTTCTTACTTCATAGATGATATTTTTGGCCCTGTTATATTTAAAATATTTCCTTTTATTAAAGTTTTAAGGTTAAATCATCTTGTCAAAAATTTTATAATATTTGCTCCATTGTTTTTTGCTGGGGAAATATTTAATAAGGATATTTTATTTAATTTGATCAAAGCTTTTCTTTCCTTTTCTTTTTTAGCATCAGCTGTCTATATAATAAATGATATTTCAGATTTAAAATCAGACAGAGAACACAGTTGGAAAAGTTTTAGACCTCTTGCAATAGGTATTTTAAAAAAAAGAGATGCTATTTTATTTGCAATATCTTTGATTGTATTAAGTTTAGCTTTGGCCTACGGACTTAATATGTTGTATTTTATGCTCTCTCTTTATTTTTTTATCAATATTTTATATACATTTAAAATCAAGAAAAAAAATATCCTAGATATTATTCTCATAGCTTTTTTATATTGTATTAGGATTTTGGTTGGCGGTTTGGTTTCTGGTGTTTACATCTCTCCTTGGATAATTTTGACAGTTTTTTTTGGCGCTCTTTTTATAACATCCTGTAAAAGATATTCACAAATAAAAAACAATAACCAGAAAACACTTTTCGGTTACGATGAAAATTTGATCAATTTTACAATGTTGTTTTCAGCTATTCTTTCATCTGGAACTTACGGTATTTGGAGTATTTTGGAGCATAAAAATACTTTTTTGGTTTATTCAACAATTCCAGTTGTCTTTGTTGTCTTTAAAATGGTAGAGTATACATACAAATTTCCAGAAAGATCTGAATCCCCAGAAATTTTAGTTTTTAAAGATCGGTGGATTCTAGCAACTTTTTGTATTTGGTTATTATTTGTCTTTTATATTTTTTATTTAATATGAAATATTTTATTACAGGCGGTTCGGGTTTTTTGGGCATAAATATGGTTAGATTTTTGCTTGAAAGAGGTGATGAAGTTGTAAGTTACGACATAGTCCCTTTTTCTTATAAAGAGAAAAATAAAATTATTTCTCATATTGGAGACATAAGAGATTTGGAAAAAATGACAAGTTTAATGTCTGGTTGTGATGTTGTAATACATACAGCAGCAGCATTACCCCTTTATTCAAAAGAAGACATAATTTCAACTGATATTTTAGGAACAGAAAATGTTTGTAAGGCTTGTAAGACAAATAAGATAAAAAAACTTATACATATTTCTTCAACTGCTGTTTATGGTATTCCAGATCATCATCCACTCAAAGAGAGTGATAAACTTTCTGGTGTTGGTGATTATGGTGTGGCAAAAATAGAGGCCGAGAAAATATGTCAAAAATATAAATCAAAAGATCTTGCTGTCACAATACTTAGACCAAAATCTTTTATTGGACCAGAGCGACTAGGTGTCTTTGCGCTTTTTTACGACTGGGCATCAACAGGACATAATTTTCCAATGATAGGAGATGGAAACAACAGATATCAGCTTTTAGATGTTTATGATCTTTGCAATGCTATATATATTTGCTCTATAACAGATAAATCAGAAGTTAATGATATTTTCAATATAGGAGCAACTTCTTTTACTACTATGAAGGAAGATTATCAAGCGGTTTTAGACGTTGCTGGATTTGGAAAAAAAGTTATTGGACTTCCTGCTTTACCCATAATCTTTTTATTGAGAGTTTTAGAATTTTTTAAATTATCACCTATATATAAATGGGTTTATGAGACTGCGTCAAAAGATAGTTTTGTATCGGTAGAGAAGGCCCAGAAAGCTTTTGGTTTTAATCCAATTTATTCCAACAAAGATGCACTTATAAGAAATTATAAATGGTATTTGGAAAATAAAAATACTTTTTCTGATATTTCTGGTGTTTCTCATAGGGTTCCGTGGAAACAAGGAATATTATCTCTTGCAAAGTTATTTTTTTAATATACAAAATATTCAATTTCAAATCCAGACTGTCAACTGTATAAGTTTGCAACTAAGCTTATAATATAAAAATGTCAAATATAAGCCAAATTAAGTCTTTTGTTTCAAAACCTTATTTTATTTTTTCAATAATTCTATTGGTTTTTTTGGGATTAAGGATTGGTCAAGTACAGAGGCCACTTCATCAAGATGAATATAAATGGCCACTTTATTCCCATCCAGAAGTTTATCCACCGGGTTCGGTTCCACATCCTCCACTTACTGAATATTTTTTTAAGATAACTCATATTGTTTTTGGTGAAGATTTGTACAGAGGCACACCTCTTGTTTTGAGTTTTATAAATTTACTTCTACTATTTTTCTTTATAAAAAGGAGATTTGACCTTAAAACAGCACTTGTTTCATCTTTTTTGTTTTCAATATCTTTTTATAGTATTTTAGGTTCTTTAACTGTTGATACTGATGGCGCTATTTTGGCAATGTTTACTTTATTATCATTAAATTTATATGATCTTGTTTTGTTGAATTGGCCAAACAAAAAGGTCTATCCGGTTTTACTTTTGGTTTTTATGATACTTGGTTTTATGGTAAAGCTTAGTTTTATCCTCATACCAATTTCACTTTTTATTGATTTTATTATTTTAAATAGGAAAAAATTAGACAAACGTAAAGTATTTTTTATTGTTATTTCTGCTTTCGTTTTTATAGCACTTTCTGCTTTATTTCTTTTTGTTTCTAAGTATATCTTTAATGGTTTTAGTTTAGAAAAGGGTATTAAGTATTGGAAGACATTTATGAGAGGATTTTTTGATCGTAATTTTTTTCAAACTTTTATACAGTTTATAAAATCAATATTTTATCTTTCTCCGCTTTTAGTTTTTGGTTCTCTGCTTTCTATAAAATATAAAAATACCAAATTAAATCTTTTTTATATATACACAATAGTAGGACTCGTATTTTATTTGATACTTTTTGATTTTTCAATAGGGGCACTTGATAGGTATTTGGTATTTTTGGTTATACCAACAATCACTTTAACTTCATATTTTTTGGTTTCCGTTTTTGATGATTTGAAATATAGTTTTAATAAAAAAATATTATCGTCTGGATTGGTGGTGATTATTTTAGCTTATATCTTGCAATTTAAAAATCAGTATGTGCCACCACTTCATCCAAAATCAGATTGGATAGATAGGATATTTTCTTTAAAATGGGATTTTTTGTATCCTTTTTCTGGTGGATCTGGGCCTCTTGGTTTTTATATCTCTTTTTCTTTTCTGGCTATTTGTTTTATTTTTGGTTTAGTGTTGTCTTTATTGTTTATTTTTTCAAACAAGAAAAAAGAATTTGCTCTGATTTTGCTTTTAGTCGGTTTAGTTTATAACTTAAATTTTGCAGAAGAATTCAATCTTGGAAAAATAAACGGTTATTCTCCAAAACTTGTTTTAAACGCTGTCCAATATATAAAAAACAATAAAGATATTAAAAGTGTTTTAGTTTATAATGATAATGGTGGTTTTAATATAAGACAGTTTGGTAAATATGAGAGAAGAGTTTATGCTGTGCCAGAATTTGAATCTTCATATAAAGAGATATTTGCAAATTTTAAAGGATATTTTCTTTTTGTTGATATTCCGAAAATAAAAAAAGGAAGTTTATATTATGATTATATAGAAAGTTGTAAAGAGGTTTATTTTGATTCTGATAAATACATAACCGCCAAAGTTTTAAATTGTAAATAAAAATGGAACCAATTTGTCATATATGCAACAGTAAAAGCAGATTTTATTTAAACAAAGACGACTTTGATCTTTTTAAGTGTTCTTCTTGCGGTTTAGTTTTTGTCAGTCCTCAACCACAAGAAGATTTTTTGGTAAAAAGCTTATATTCTTATGAATCTGGTTATCAATCAAACAGAGCAAGACAAGATCTTTCTTCTACAAAAGAACAAGAAAGATTTACTGTTGCCTTTGATTATTTAGAGAAAATTAAATCTGGTGGCAAAGTTTTAGATGTTGGCTGTGGAAATGGACAAATGCTCTATTGGGCTAAAAAAAGAGGTTTTAATCCTTTTGGGGTTGAGGTAAATGAGAGAACAGCTCTTTGTGCAAAGTCTTATGGTTTTGATGTTTATATAGGTCTTTTAAGAGATTCTCATTTTCCAAAAAAAACTTTTGATATTATTTTTTTAGGGGAGATAATAGAACATGTAAATTCACCCAAGGATTTTATAGAAGAATGCTCGGAATTTCTAAAAGATGATGGGGTTATTGCCATAACAACACCAAATATAAATTGTTATTGGTCAAAGACAACTTTTTTCTTTTATAAGATTTTTAAAATACCATGGTCGTCAGTCACACCACCATATCATCTTTTTCAGTTTGACTATAAAAATTTAGATTTATTTATGGGTCAGTTTGGTTTTATTTGTGATAAGGAGTTGTTTTTAAGGATACCTCCTTTAAAATATGAACTCGGAATGCTTCATCTGCTTAAAAGATACAAAAAGACTAAAAAAATATTTGATTTCTTTTTTATGATTTGTAGTTATGTTTTATACACAATAACTCATTTTATCTTCAAGGTCTTACACCCATTTCTTCAAACTGATTTTCAGATGATTAAAATATATAAAAAAAGAAATGTCTAAACCAAAAATTCTATTTTTAATAAACTCTCTCGGTATTGGTGGTGCTGAAAGGGTTTTTGTAAGAGAGATAAATTCTTTAAATTCAATGGGTTTTAAAGATATCTATATTTCCACAATATTTAAAACTAAAGATATAAATATAGAAAAAGATTTATTCTTGGATAAAGATAAGTTTTTGAAGCTTGATTCAACCAACTTACTTTCTTTAAATAAGTTTTTTAAATTAGTTGGTTTTATAAAAAAGAATAAAATTGAAATTGTTTATTCAACATTAAATGAAGCAAATATTTGGTCAAGAACTCTTAAATTATTTATTCCAACATTGAAGATTTTTATAAGGGAAGCCAATGTTGCTGATTTTAAACCTTTTAAATTTAAAATCTTAGATATTTTTTTAAATTTATTTACTTTTAAGATTGTAGCTGTTTCTTTTGGGGTTAAAGAAAGTCTTTTAAAATTTTTACCTTTCTATGAAAAAAAGATTGTTGTTATTTCAAACGGCGTTGATTTGCCAAATTTATCAAAAGATTACAGCAACATTAAATCACCTTTACATTTTTTAAATGTTGGCAGTTTAACTTTAAAAAAAGGCCAAAAGTTTTTAATTGAAGGGGTAGCTAAGGTTCTTTCTGTCAGACCTAATTCAATTATTTTAGATATATATGGTGATGGTCAAGAGTTTGATAACCTAAGTTCTCTGATAGGTGATTTTAAAGATAATATTAAAATCCATAAACCTGTCTTGAAAGATGAGTTAAATAAAATATATTTAAACTCAGATGTTTTTGTTCTTAGTTCTCTTTATGAAGGATCTCCAAATGTATTACTTGAAGCAATGTCTTTTGGTCTTTGTTCCATCTCAACTGCTGTAAGTGGGGCAGAGGATATAATAAAAGATAGAGATTCTGGAATTTTGATTTCTAAAAAATCATCAGAGGCCATCAAAGATGTTATAATAGAATTGATTGATAATAAAGAGAAATTATCTTTTTATGGCGAGAATGCAAGGAAAAGGATTAACGATAATTTTTCTTTTAATATTCATATGGAAAAAATAATCAGATTGTTTAATTTAAAATAAAATGAAAAAATTGGCTGAAAAACAATATTGGGATTCTGTTTATAATAAAATGAATGATTTAAGTGATAATAAATTTTCATTTAAAGATCTTATTAAAAATTTAACCAGAGATTTTAGTAACTTTTTAATTTGGGAAGAAATCTTACCTAGATTTTTCAAGCAAAATAAAGATATTAAGGTCTTGGAGGTTGGTTGTGCCCCTGGTAAATATTTGTATAAAATGAAAGAACTTTTTTTATATGAACCTTTTGGGGTCGATTATTCAGAAAAAGGAGTCCTGATTACTAGGGAATTTTTTAGAAAAAACGGATTAAATCCGGAAAATATTATACAAGCCGATGTCTTTGATGAAGATTTTCAGAATAAAAATAAAGACAGATTTGATGTTGTCTTTTCTCGCGGTTTTATTGAACATTTTGATAATGTATCTTCTGTCGTTGATATGCACACAAACTTACTAAAAAAAGATGGATTGTTGTTTATAATGATACCTAATTTGCAAGGACTCAATTATTTTTTCGGTAAATTTTTAAATATAGATTCTTTCATCCTTCATAATTTAGACATAATGAATAAAGACAATTTCAAATCTCTTTTTAAAGAAGATAAGTTTCAAACTCTATTTTTAGATTATGTTGGCGTTTTTAGTTTTGGTCTTTTTAATACAAATAAAAGATGGAAATATCTGCTTTATAGAATACTTTTGTTAATACAAAGACCTTTTGATTTCTGTTTTAGAGTTTTATATAAATTAGGTTTTAATATAAAATCTAGATATTCAAGCCCTTATTTGCTTTTTATTGGTATAAAAAAGGGTGTATAAAAAATACAATACATTGAAAAAAAGTCCTTACGGTGTTAGATTTAATATATGAATATTCTCAAAAATATACTTCGTCCTATTTACAATCATCCGTCAGTTTTCTTTATCAGAGGAATTTTTTTTGATATATGTGAATTTTTAACTAATTACAGTGTTGAGAGAAAAAGGTTTAAAGAAAAAATGGGCTATGATCTTGATCTGAAAAATCCAAGGACTTTTAGTCATAGAATTGTATATAAAAAAATCTACGATAGAAATCCTGTTTTACCAAAGATGGCGGATAAATATTTAGCAAGAGAATATCTAATAGATAGATTCGGTGATTATATAAAAGAGTTTTTAGTGCCTCTTCTTTTTGTTACAGATAACCCTTCTAAAATTCCATTTGATAGTATTGAGGGTAATTATATAGTAAAAGTTAATCATAATTCTGGCCCTCATTTTATAATAAGAAAAGGTCAATCTATAAACAAAGAAGAGATAATAAATTCTTTAAAAAAACAATTAAGGTATCCTTATGGAACATTAAAGCATGAGTGGGCTTATGGTAAAATCAAAAAAAGGTTGATTGTTGTTGAAAAACTTTTGGAGGATAAAGACGGCAATATACCTAGGGATTTTAAATTTCATATGATAAATGGTAAATGCGCTTTCATACAAGTTGATTTTGATAGATTTATAGATCATTCAAGAAGTTTATATGATGAAAATTGGAATTTTATTGAAGGGACACTAAAATTTAAACAGGGGATACAAATAAACAGACCAACTAATTTAAATTTAATGCTTGATTTGGCTCGTAAAATATCATCCGGTTTTGATTATCTAAGAGTTGATTTATATGATATAAATGAAAGGGTTTACATAGGAGAGCTGACCCATTATCCCGGTTCTGGTATGGAGGTTTTTACGCCTGAAAGTATGGATTATAAATTTGGAGATTATTTCAAAGACAATGAATCAAAAAATAAAAAATAATAATGTATCCGTTTTGGTTGATTCTGGGGATTACCCGGATTTTCCATATGAAAACAATTCTGTTTTATATCAAAATCTATTAGATTTATTAGCAAATCTCGGTTGTCCAAAAGATAATCCTTTTGCAGATTATATAAGTTCTGGTCAAGTTGCTGTTATAAAACCAAATTGGGTTAGAGATGTAAACCCTCTCGGCTTTGATTATACTTCACTTATTACACATCAATCCATTATTAAATATGTTATTGATTTCTTGGTTAAGGCTATGGATGGAAAGGGGACTATTATAATAGGTGATGCGCCTCTTCAAAATTGTAATTTTGATAATTTAAAACAAATAACTAATATAGAAAAAATAATAAAAGATGTAAAAAAGAAACATCCTTTAATTGATATACATATTGAAGATTGGAGGATAACAAAGATTGGTGATTCATCAAAAGAGGGTCATAAATACAAATTTACTGAAAATGAAGCTGTTTCAAATGGATATAAAATAGTAGATTTGGGAAAAGAGAGTTTTCTTGAAGATCTTTCTGGTTTTTTTAATAGATTTAGGGTTACTAAATACAAAACCAGTTTGATGAAAAAACATCACGGTTTAGGAAAGCATGAGTATCTAATAACTGATTCTTTGTTTAAGGCAGATTTTTTAGTCAATATTCCAAAAATGAAAACTCATATTAAAACAGGTCTTACTGGTGCAATGAAAAATATGGTTGGTGTAAATGGTCACAAAGAATTCTTACCGCATCATATAAAAGGATCTTATTTTGAAGGAGGTGATAATTATTGCAACCCGTCTTTTTTAAGAAGGGTTTATGAAGATATTTATGATTATTTTTGGGAAAATATGGATACTATGAAAGGTTATAAAAGAAAAATCTATTTAAAAACTCTTAGTTTTATTTGGAGACTTTCTAATATTTTTAATAATGACAATATTTCTGCTGGTAGTTGGTCTGGAAATAATACCATATGGAGAACTGTTATCGATTTAAATCATATTATTTATTTTAAAGAACAAAAACCTTTAAAATGTCTTACGATCGTTGATGCTGTCTGCTCTGGTCAGGGTGAAGGTCCTCTTGAACCAGAACCAAAAAAAACAAATATATTAATTGCCGGATACAACCCAGCTTTTGTAGATATGGTTATTGCAAAAATTATGGGCTACTGCATCGCTAGAATACCATCTGTATATAATGCTATAAATGATAGAAGATCAAAGTTTTCAGGTGATAGTAGTGTTGACTTTATAATAAAACAGTCAAAAGATGGGGTTTTGAAGGTTGGTATAGATGATATAGAAAGTCTAAATTTTAAAAAACCTAAATATTGGAGAGGTGCATAAATAAATGGAAATAGCTGTCATAATAACAACATATAATAGATCAAAACTTTTAAAAAGAGCCATCGAGAGCGTTTTGGATCAAAATTTTTCTCAGATTATAGTTGTTGATGATTGTAGTAGTGATGATACTTTTAATACTGTTGATTTTTATACACAAAAAACCAAAAAACTTTCTTATTTAAAAATGGATAAAAATAGTGGTGTAAATGCTTGTAGAAACAGAGCAATACGTTCAGTTTTTTGTGATTGGGTCGCTTTTTTAGATGATGATGATGAGTTTGTTTTTGATGCTTTTGATGTTATTTCAAATAAAATACAGACGATACCAAAAAATATAGATGTTATGTATTTTAATACTATTATAAATAGAGATAATGAGAAGTTTGTTGGAGGTTTTCAATTTTCTGCCGATCAAAAATATTACGATCCTTCTTATTTTGAAACAATGACCAAGTTTAATCTAAAAGGCGATTGTAAACCAGTTTTTAGAAAAAGTTTATTTGATGAAAATTATTCATTTCCAGAAAGTGTAAATGGTTTTGAATCATACCTTATGAATAAAATAGCAAGGGACGGTAGAGGTATTAGATATTTTAGTGATATTACAACTGTCGTCAATTTTACTTCAAATATTTCACATATAAGTCATACTGCTCCCCGTAAAAACCCAAAACCTTTGCTTGATCTTCATATTAGGCAACTAACAGAACATAAAAATTTTTATAATAAACATCCTGTTTTTCTAGCAAAGAAATATTTAGATATGGCCAAGCTTTCTTTTAGAGCAAGTGCTTATATTAAAGCATTTATATTTCTGATGAGATATTTTTATTTGAAGTTTTTAAAATAGAGTATTTTGATAATATAAACAAAATCATACTATTTATAATTTTTCCAAAAATAAGCCCCCATATTCCATAGATATATATTGAGAAAAATATTATAAGTATGCTCAAAATAGGATGTATTATATTGAGTATATAAACCCTATCAGATTTTATTGCGTAAAGAGATGTCATTGATAGTGTTGTAACTGTTGATATCACCAAAGATAAAACATATATTTGAGAATATCTTATTGATTCTATATATTGGTTAAAAAATATTTTAAATACAAAAGGGGATATTGTTATATATATAAGTCCGAATAGTCCAGAGATTATAAAAAGTCTTAATGTTTTTTCTAAAATAGTTTTGGATATTTGTTCTTGGTTTTGAATTGCAAGTTTTGGTAGTGCAATATTTGAAATTGGTCTTAAGAAACTCATAAACCTCTCTGGTATATTTGATGCAAATAGATATATGGCTAAATTTGTAGCTCCAAGGAAATGAAAGACAATCAGATTGTCTATATGAACTGCTATTGTTGGCAAGATGCCTGATAAGCTAAGTTTTTTACCATAGATTAAAGTTTCATCATCTATTTTTGTTTCGTCTGGTTCGTATTTTTCAATAGTTTTTTTGTATGCTATTGCATTTGATATTAGATTTGAAAGTAAACTTACTAATATCAAGAAGATTGATTTTGGTATAAAAAGTATTATTGCAATCAATCCTCCATAATACAAAATATTTATAATCTGATTATATAAAAACCAAGTTTTAAAATCTTTTTTACCGTTTACAAAAGCTGACCAAGTGTTAAGTGAATTTGTAATAGGTAGTATTATTGAAGTTAAAATGATTCCAAAAAATAATAAGGTGTTGTTGTTTATTAGATAATATATAGAAATACCAATTCCAACAATAAATGGCAAAATAGAGTATTTAAGTTGTTCTCTAACTGATATCTGCAATATTCCATCATACCCTCTGGCAACTGATCTGTTGACCGCTATGTTCATTCCAGTTAAAGTCAAGGAATTTATAATAAGTCCAACCGATAAAACAAATTGATAAATACCATAAACTTCTTTTGCTAAATAGTTTCCTATTACCAAATACAATAAAAATGATCCTCCTGTGACAACTAGTGTGTTGGCGTTCATCCAAAAAGTGTTTGTTAGAACATATACCATATCAGTTTTGGTATATTTTTCAGACCATCTAACCAAACTCAAAAGTTTATCTTTCATAAAAATACTATACTTTATTTTTGGCTTTATGGCTAGGCATTTTCTTTTGGTTATATTTTGATATAATTGTAAATTATGAAAAATATTTTAAATTGGTCTGTTTTATTATCAATATTTATTATTCCTTTTATACCTTTTATTGTTTCGTCAACAATGCTCTTTCCTTTTATAACAGGAAAAGGTTTCTTTTTTAGGATTTTAATAGAAATCTCTTTTGCTTTATGGTTGATTCTAATCTCTCTTGAACCAAAATTCAGACCAAAAATGACTAAACTGTCTTGGGCAGTCCTATTTTTTGGTTTTGTTGTACTGATCTCTGATTTGTTTGGTGTTAGTCCGTATAAAAGTTTTTGGTCAAATTATGAGAGAATGGAGGGTTTTGTCTTAATTGTTCACCTTATTGCTTATTATTTTATAATAACTTCAACTTTAAGTTCTAGACTTTGGAATGCTTTTTGGAATATTAATCTTGTTGCAAGTTTTGGTATGTTTATATATTCCGCTCTTCAAATAAGTGGTAAACTAACAATAAATCAAGGAGGAGTTAGAGTTGATGGAACTTTCGGAAATGCAACATATCTAGCTATCTATTTGGTTATAAATATTTTCATAGCATTATGGTTTTTGTTTAAGAAATACAATAATTTTGTTTATGCAAGTTTGTATCTAATCTCCATTTTATCAAATATTTATGTTCTTTATTTTACAGCAACAAGGGGTGCTATATTGGGACTTGTATTGGGTGTTATTACCACATCACTTTTAGTATTTTTTGGTGCTAAAAATGATGATGATAAAAAGTTTAAAAAAATATCAGGCGCTGTCTTGCTTTTGGTTGCGCTGTTTGGTGTCGGGTTTTTCTCTGTTAGAAATGCTGATTTCGTAAAAACAAGCCCTGTTTTATCTAGGTTTTCATCAATATCAAAAGAAGAGATTAAAAATCAAGGAAGAAGTTTTGTTTGGCCTATGGCAATAAAAGGATTTAAAGAAAGACCGATACTTGGTTGGGGACAGGAAAATTTTAATTATGTTTTCAATAAATACTACAATCCACTTATGTATAATCAAGAGCAGTGGTTTGATAGAACTCACAATGTGATTTTAGATTGGCTTATTGCTTCTGGGATAGTAGGCTTACTTGCTTATTTGTCGCTTTACTTTTTTGCAATTCTGTCTTTAAAAAGGTTAAATTTACCGGTAGTTGAAAGAGCGGTATTTATAGGATTATTTATAGCTTATTTTATTCATAACATATTTGTTTTCGATAATCTTATAAGTTACATTTTATTTATTTCTCTGATTGCTTATATAAATAGTAGAATTACAGAAAATCTTCCTGATAATACAAAACAGTATAATCCAGATCTTGTAAATTATGGTTTTATTCCGACTATTATAATACTGTCTCTTGTTTCTATTTACTTTATAAATATTCCAGCAATGATGCAGTCAAAATATGTAATAAAAAGTATAAGCCAAAATGATTACACAAAAAGTTTTGAAAATATAAAAAAAGCTTTCAGTTATAATTCTTTTGGAAACTCTGAATCTGTTGAACAGATTGTTCCTATGGTTGTTGGTGTTTCTTCTTCAAATTATCCAAACGATTTGAAGCAAAATTTTTTCAATTTAGCTTACGAGCAATCAAAAAAACAAGTTGAAAAAACTCCAAATGATGTAAGGTATTTGCTTTTATTCGGATCGTTTTTAAATAGGTTTGGTGCATACGATGAAGCTCTAAATACATTAAATAAGGCTGTCGAGAAATCACCAAATAAACCGATGATATATTTGGAATTAGGCTCAACTTATTTAGCAAAAGGAGATTACAAAAAAGCTTTGGAGGTTTTTGATAAAGCTTATAGTATTGAACCAAGATTTAAAGAATCAACACTTGTCTACGCCGTGGGTTCCATATATGCAGGAAGGCAGGACATCTTTACTAAACTTCTACCTTCAATATCAGAGGATGTTTTCATAGGAGATAATAGATTCTTAAAAGCATTTGCTGATACTAAAAACTACACAGTTGCCTTAAATATTCTAAACAAGAGGTTACAGATAAACAAAGATGATCCACAAACACTTCTTTCTATGGCAGCTTTGTATGCTCAAATGGGTAATAAAAATAAAGCGATAGAAATATTGAGATCTATAATAGAAAAAAATCCTTCATTTAAAGATCAAGGAGAGTTTTACATAAAAGAACTTTCAAAGTAAAATGAAAACTTGATTATTTTTTAGCTGTATGCTAATATATAACGGAGTGCTCATCCGGAAAGTGCAAACTAGAAGGTGATGCTCCGAAAAAATAACACAAAAACGCCTTCGGGCGTTTTTGTGTTGCATTAAAAGTAAAAATATAATACTATCTATTTATAAGTTATTTTTAGTTGTGGTTGGTGATTCGCACTCAATTTTTATTTTTTAGGAGCAAGCTTTCACCAACCGCAACTGAAAGTAATTTTTTTATAAATAAAATATTTTTGAAAATAATTTTATTTTTTTTAAAAAATATAAAATTTATTTTTATAATACAAAAATATTTATCCACAATATTTTTGAAAAAATATTTGTATTCATTTTTTTTATGTAAGATAATTAATACAGGTCGGGTGATGAAAAAATCATCACGAACTTTTAGAAAAATTAACAAGTATCTTTAAAAGATATAATAAATAAAATGGCAGCAAAAAAGAAAACAAAGAAAGCAGCAACAAAAAAGAAATCTGCTTCAAAAAAGAAAAGATAATTTTCTAACAAAAACCCCTTTAAGGGGTTTTTGTTTTTATGGAAAAAAACTTTTATTTATGCTATAATACAGGTTCATATGAATTTTTTAGACAAAATATTCGGTAGTATTAGTCAAAAGGAGATAAACTCTCTTATGCCTTTGGTTTCCAAAATAAATTCCTTAGAAAATCAGTATTCAAGCTTATCTGATAGTGATCTTAGATCTAAAACCGATTTGTTTAAAAAAAGAATTGCGGAAGGTCAGAATATAGATGATTTTTTAGATGAGATTTTTGCAACCGTTAGAGAGGCGATTAAAAGAACTCTAAATATTAGACCTTTTGATGTTCAACTTATAGGAGGTTTACTTTTGCATAAAGGTTTTATATCAGAAATGAAAACCGGTGAAGGTAAAACAGTTGTTGCTTCATTTTCTGCTTACGCAAATGCTCTATCTGGAAAAGGTGTTCATGTTGTTACAGTAAATGACTACCTTTCAAAAAGAGATGGGGTTTCTATGGGGCAAGTTTATGATTTTCTGGGTTTGAGTGTTTCTGTGATCATTCACGATCAATCTTTTTTGTATGACAATACTCATAAAGAATTAGATGAGACGAGAGATAGTGTTTCTAATTTTAAAATAATTGAGCAATTTTTAAGAGAGTGTTCCAGAGGAAAAGCTTATTTAGCAGATATAACTTATGGAACAAATAATGAGTTTGGTTTTGATTATCTTAGAGATAATTTGGAAAGAGATATAAGCAAACTAAGACAGAGAGGTTTTAATTATGCAATTGTTGATGAGGTTGATTCTATACTTATAGATGAAGCAAGGACTCCACTTATTATTTCTTCACCTAAAACAGAATCAGAAGCTCTATACAAAAGATTTGCTGATATAGAGACAAAAATGATTAAAGATGTTGACTATACCGTTGATTACAAGTTTAGAACTATTGCTATGACAGAATCTGGTATAGAGAAAGTAGAAAAAATATTGGGTATAGAAAATATTTATACAAATAATGGTGTTGTTTTTGTTCATCATTTGGAAACCGCCATAAAGGCTGGTGCTTTGTTTACGAAAGATAAAGACTATGTTGTAAAAGATGGTGAGATTATCATTGTTGATGAGTTTACCGGAAGACTTCAACCGGGTAGAAGATGGTCAGAGGGTATACATCAGGCAATTGAAGCAAAAGAAGGTGTTAAGATTGGTGAGGAAACAAAAACTTTTGCTTCTATAACTTTTCAAAATTATTTTAGGATGTATAAAAAACTTTCTGGAATGACTGGTACTGCAATGACATCAAAAGAGGAGTTTTCAAAAGTTTATGGTTTAACTGTTGTTGAGGTTCCTACAAATAGACCAGTTGTTCGTCTGGATAAAAATGATTTAATATTTAAAACAGAGGTGGCAAAATTTAAAGCTATTGTTTCTGAAATTAAAAAAAGAAATCAAGTCGGTCAACCTGTTTTAGTTGGAACTGTTTCCATTGAAAAAAGTGAACTTCTTTCTAAATTTCTTTCTGCTTCCGGTGTTAAACACGAAATCTTAAATGCTAAAAATCATTTTAGAGAAGGGGAAATAATTGCCCAAGCGGGAAAAAAGGGAGCTGTAACTATTGCTACAAATATGGCGGGAAGAGGTGTTGATATAAAACTTGGAGGCAATCCAAATACAACTGAAAGTTATGAAGAAATAAAAAGACTGGGTGGTCTTTTGGTTATTGGAACAGAAAGACATGATGCAAGAAGGATAGACAATCAACTTCGTGGTAGATCAGGAAGACAAGGTGACCCAGGAGAGACACAATTTTTTGTTTCTTTGGAAGATCATCTTATGAAAGTTTTTGGAGGGGATAGTTTCAAAAACACAATGGAAAAATTAGGATTTCCAGATGACCTTCCTATTGAACATAAAGTGTTAAACAAAATGATAGAACAGGCTCAAAACAAAGTAGAAGGGTTTAATTTTGATGCAAGAAAGCATGTTCTAGAATTTGATAATGTTTTAAATTATCAAAGAAATATTTTTTATGAAAGAAGAAGACAGATTTTGTCAGGTCAAGATCAAGAAGTATTAGATTATATAAAGAGCCTAAAAACTGATTTTGAGGATTTGGATATTGGTGAGGAGAGTTTAACTATTTATAAAAATAATTTACAAATAGTTAAAAATATTATTCTACAGACTTTTGATATGTTTTGGGTTGAGCATTTGGAGGACATGGATTATCTAAGGAGTAGTGTAAATTTGAGAGCCTATGGACAAAGGGATCCTTTGGTAGAATATAAAAAAGAAGGTCTTTCTATGTTTAAAAAAATGGAGTCCAATATTAAAGCAGATGTAGTTAAGGTGGTTTCTAGTTTTTTAAATGATGTTAAGGATAATAAGCAAATATTAAGTGTAAATGGTGGTCAAAATACTCAAATTACAGATATAAATAAAGTTAATGCTCCAAGAGATATTGATTTTAAAGATGTATCAAGAAATGATCTTTGTCCTTGTGGTTCTGGTAAGAAATTTAAAAAATGTCATGGTAAATAAAAATTAAAATGATAACTTCTTTTGTAACTTTTATAACAAATCTTGTTTTTCCTTTCGGTGCGCTCGGCGTCTTTTTTGCTGAATTTATAGAAGAGGTCATAGTTCCGATACCATCAGCTATGATTTTACTGGGGTCAGGATTTGTCTTTTTAAAAGGGGATTTCTGGACATTATCTTTTTTAAAGGATTGGTTATTTGTAGTTGTTCTTCCTGCAACATTAGGTTTAACAATGGGTTCGGTGGTTATATATAAACTGGTTTATATATTTGAATCAAGCTTTATATCAAAGTTTGGTAAGGTTTTATCTATTTCACAAAAAGATATAGATAATATGAATGAAAGGTTGAATTCCGGTAGGTTTGATGAGTTTTTTATAGTTTTAGCAAGGATTATACCAGTTGTCCCAAGTGTTCTTCTTGCTGTTTTTTGTGGAATAATCAAGATGCCTTTTAAAAAATATTTCACCTTAACATTTATAGGAGCTTTTTTTAGAGCACTCCTCCTTTCTTTTGTTGGTTTTTTAGTTGGTGATATATATACAAAATATGCAGATAAGATAGGTATGGTTGAAAATACAGTTTTCGTCTTCGTTATAGTATCTGTGATTGTATTTATAATATATAGAAAATTTTATAAAAATGTAGTATAATAGCCAATATGAAAAAAGGAATTATATTTATTTTAATAGTCGTGGTTTTGGTTCTAGGAGCCTCTCTTGTTTTAAAGAAGGACAACGGCCCATCACCTCTTGATGATTTTGCAACTTGTCTTAAAGACAAGGGAGCTGTTTTTTACGGCGCTTTTTGGTGTCCTCATTGTAGAGATCAAAAGAAAATGTTTGGTGCCTCTGTAAAAAAATTACCTTATGTTGAATGTTCAACTGCCGACGGTCAATCTCAACTTCCTGTATGTAAAGATAAAAATATAACAGGTTATCCAACTTGGGATTTTCAAGTTGGGACAACAACAGAGAGAGTCACAGGTTTAGTTCCACTTAAAGATCTATCAGAAAAAACAGGTTGTATGCTACCAGATAGTTTTAAATAAAATGGACTTTTCAATTTTAAGTAAAATCATATCATTGTTCGTATTGGTTTCAAATGTTTTATTTGTAATCTTTTTGATTTTGTATTTTACAAATAGGGGATTTAAAACAATTATAAAAGAATTTATAAAAAATAATATTTTATTTATTTTGATTGTGCCAATACTCGCTTCTATCTTAGGTAGTTTGATGTATTCAGAAATATTAGGGTTTAAACCTTGTGTCTTGTGCTGGTATCAAAGAATAATAATATACCCACAATTTATACTACTTGCGGTGGCCATAAAAAATAAATATAAAGATATTGTTGATTATTTAATCCCGTTTAATGTTATAGGATTTTTAATATCTTTTTATCAGACATATTCAAATTGGACAGGAACTTCTCTATTGCCATGCACAGCTTCTGGGGGAGAGTGTTCTAGAATATATGTTTTAGATTTTGGTTATATAACAATACCTTTTATGGCACTTTCTGTATTTGTTTATATGTTAGTTGTATCATTTATATACAAGACAGATAAATAAAATATTTTAAATATTTTTTACAATTAATCATTATCTCAAAATGTTCTTAAAAAACTTTTTTAAGAAAAAAATAACCATAGTAACTCATAGTGGAAATTTTCACGCTGATGATGTTTTTGCGGTTGCAACTCTTTGTCTATTTTTAGAAGAAAAATATAAAATCAGTATAATAAGAACACGAGATTTAGAAATTATAAAAAAGGCAGATTATGTTGTTGATGTTGGACATATATATGACAAAAATTTAAACAGGTTTGATCACCATCAGGGAACAGCGGGTAATCACAAAGAAGGCATCCCATTTGCTTCATTTGGTTTAGTTTGGGATCATTTTGGATTAAAATTATCATCAAATAATCTTAAAGTTTTTGAAGAGTTTAAAAAGATTTTAGTATTACCAATAGATGCCACCGACAA
>CAYLWA010000001.1:30341-36765 GCA_964387335.1 uncultured Candidatus Saccharibacteria bacterium
GATAAAAGATTACTAATCCTTGATAAACCATATTATTTTGAAGATTATGTTATGGATAAAAAGGATATATGTTTAGTAATCTATCCAACAAAATCAGATAATACTTGGGCAGTTGAATGTGCAAGAGATGATGTTTTGTTATACAAAAACAGAATCTATTTTCCAGAAAGTTGGGCAGGTAAAAGGGATTTGGAACTTGAAAAAGAGACTGGAATAAAAGGCTCCGTCTTTTGTCATAAAGTCAGATTTATATTTGTTGCAAAAACAAAAGAAGCTGTTTTAGAGGCATCAAGGAGAGTATTAAATTAAAGTTGTAAATTTAAGCTTTTGGGTGTAATCTTTAAGTTATGTTTATAGACGAACTTAAAATACATTTAAAAGCTGGCAATGGTGGCGACGGCATAGTCTCTTGGAGACATGAGAAAGGTAAAGATATGGCTGGCCCTGGGGGAGGTGATGGTGGTAACGGGGGGGATTTTTATATAAGGGGTGTTAGTGATATATCTAAATTATCTGAATATAATTTTGAAAAAAAATTTTCTGCTACCGGTGGTCAGAATGGTATGAAAAATGGTATGAAGGGATCAAAGGGTAATGATTTTATTTTAGATTTACCAATTGGTTCTATTGTTAAAAATTTATATACCGAAGATGTTTTTGATGTTTTAGATGATAAACCGATTATGGTTTTAAAAGGGGGAGTTGGTGGTTTTGGAAATGAACATTTTAAATCATCAAGAAATATTTCACCAAAAGAATCGACAAGTGGAAGTTTGGGTGAGGAAGCAGATTTTTTTATAGAGCTTAAACTTTTAGTTTCTGTTGGTTTGGTGGGGGAGCCAAATGTTGGTAAATCTAGTTTGCTTAATTCAATTACAAATTCAAATTCAAAAATAGGTGATTATAAATTTACAACTTTATATCCTCATTTAGGAGATCTTTATGGTTTTGTAATTGCTGACATACCTGGAATTATAGAAGGTGCAAGTTCTGGTAAAGGTTTAGGTTTGAAATTTTTAAGACACATAGAAAGAACAAAAATGATTTTACATTGCGTAGATTCTTCTTTGGATAATCCGCTTTCTTCTTATAAAAAAATTAGAAAGGAATTGGAAATTTATTCAAAAGAACTTGCAAAAAAACCAGAAATGATTTTATTAACAAAATCTGATCTTGTTGATTCTAAACAATTAGAAAAAATAAAAAAAAGTTTTCAAAAATATTCAGAAGATATTTTAACTGTTTCAATTATTGATGATAAATCACTCAAAGATTTAAAAGATTTTCTGGTAAAAAAACTTAGAAAAATGTAGTATAAAAATATGAATGATTACAAAATGACAATTGGGTTAGAAATTCATGCAGAGCTGAATACAAACTCTAAAATGTTTTGTGGTTGTAAAAATGATCAAGAAGAAAAAAATCCTAATATAAATATTTGTCCGGTTTGTCTTGGTCTGCCAGGGACATTGCCAACTGTAAACAAAGAAGCTGTTAGAAAAGTTTTAATGGTTGGTAAAGCTGTCGGTGGCAAACTTGCTAATTTTAGTGAATTTGATAGAAAAAATTATTTTTATCCAGATATTCCAAAAGGATATCAGATAAGTCAATACAAGTACCCGCTGGTTTTAGGGGGAGAGCTTTCTGGTGTAAAATTAACCAGAATACATCTTGAAGAAGATACAGCAAAATCAACTCACGATACGGGAGATTTTAGTTTGGTTGATTTCAATAGAGCAGGTTTACCTCTTATGGAACTTGTTACTGAACCTGTTATAAAAAGCGCAAAAGAGGCAGGTGATTTTGGTAGAGAACTTCAATTACTTCTAAGATATCTTAATGTTTCTTTTGCTAATATGGAGAAAGGTCAAATGAGAGTTGAGGTAAATATTTCAGTTTCCAATACTGACACTTTTGGAACAAAAGTCGAGGTTAAGAATATAAACTCTTTTAGGTCAGCTGAAAAAGCTATTGAGTATGAGTTTAAAAGGCAAGTTGACCTTATTTTGAAAGGGGAGAAAGTTATACAAGAGACAAGAGGTTTTGATGAAAACAAAAACCAAACTTTTTCTCAAAGATCAAAAGAGGATTCCCATGATTATAGATATTTTCCAGACCCAGATATTCCAAAGTTTCAAATAAATAAATTGTTTTCTGAATTGGAAATACCAGAGACTCCAGGTCAAAAGAGATTAAGATTTACTAAGGTCTTTGGAATTAAAAGTGAAGATATTGAATTTTTTATAAATAACCAAGAATTGTCAGATTTATTTGAAAATGCTGGTAATTTATTTTCAGGAGATACTCAATACATAAAAATACTATCAAACTACATAACATCAGATCTTTCTGGTTTAATAAAAAAAGCAGGAAAGGATTTTGGCAATATAAATGCTTCTGGTATGTATAAATTAGTAGATCTTATAAGGCAAAACAAAATTTCTTCAAGGGGAGCCAAAGATATACTTAAAATAATGTTTGAAAATGGTGGAGATCCATTTGATATAGCAAATAGCAACAATTTAATATTAAATACTGATGAAAACGCTATAAAAGAGGTTATAGACGGTGTTTTATCTGAAAATGAGTCCATAGTCAAAGATTATAAATCAGGCAAAGAGAACGCGTTACAGTTCCTTATAGGCCAATCTATGAAAAAACTCAAGGGTTCCGGCAATCCTCAAACAATAAAAGATATTATACTATCAAAAATCAGCTAATCTTCTAGGTGTTTTATAATAAGTTTCTTTATTTGGTTTTTAGTACTTCTTCTTAAACCAGCATTTGTCTCTATTTCGTGTATAACTTTTTCTAAATCCTCCATCTTATAAACCCTATAATTATTCATAGGATGTCTAAAAGCCTTTAATTTACCATTTTTATCCCAATTTCTTAGTGTAAGAGGAGACACACCCAGTATCTTTGATGCTTGTTTTATTGTTATGTAAAGTTTAGCCATGGTCTTATTTTAATACCAATAATTTTTTTTGTAAAATTTATAATGTTGAGAACTTTTTTATAGTTGTCCTTTATAAAATTATTATACAAACAACATTTATATATATTTATAAACTTATATAAACCTTACTAATATAATATAGTAATGTTAAATAATCTTTTACATTAAAATGAGCAAAAAATAAGCTTTTTATTATTAAAATAAAGGACATTTTTATATTTTTATACAAAATAATCAATTAAAATAGGTAATTTTTAATAAATATAACAATTTTATACTAACTATATTTGATTTTATTTAAATTTATTTAGATCTTCTTCATATTTAGTAAAAAGTCATTTATGTAATTATTTTAAATTTGATCAGATGCTGTATTTATTAAATAGTTTTTTAGTTAAATTAAGCATCTATATATAAAAACTCGTCTCGGCAAGAAATCTTTATTTATCCACACATTTTTTCTATTTTTTATTATTTTTTTAATGTAAAATATAAGTAATGAATTCTGAGTTATTTTTTGATAAAAAAAGATACATCTCTACAAAAGAAAGTTCAAAAATTTCTGGTTATTCTTCTGACTACATCGGACAACTTTGCAGATCAGGAAAACTAGATTGTAAAAGAATTTCTAACACTTGGTTTATTTTCTCTGATTCTTTGGATGATTACATAAAAGAAAATGGTAAACCATCAAAAGCACTTAAAGCTGTTGAGAGAAAGAAGGTATTAAATACACAAACTCCTGTTAAACAAGAATCTTTGAATGTAGTTAAAGAAGAAATTGTCGGTAAGGCAGGGAATTGCTTCAATGTTTTGGAGTTATTAAATATTATTTTCAACAAATTTTACTTTAGGTTAAATTTTGATTTGTTTGAGGTTGATTATTTGATCAAAATTTTAAACAAAAAAACTCAATTTTTACTCTTTTTTACAAAAAACTCGTCTCGGCAAGAAATCTTTATTTATCCACACATTTTTTCTATTTTTTATTATTTTTTTAATGTAAAATATAAGTAATGAATTCTGAGTTATTTTTTGATAAAAAAAGATACATCTCTACAAAAGAAAGTTCAAAAATTTCTGGTTATTCTTCTGACTACATCGGACAACTTTGCAGATCAGGAAAACTAGATTGTAAAAGAATTTCTAACACTTGGTTTATTTTCTCTGATTCTTTGGATGATTACATAAAAGAAAATGGTAAACCATCAAAAGCACTTAAAGCTGTTGAGAGAAAGAAGGTATTAAATATACAAACTCCTGTTAAACAAGAATCTTTGAATGTAGTTAAAGAAGAAATTGTTGGTAAAGTTGAAAGTGAAAGTTTGGTATCTAATGATGTTTCCGTATCTAAACAAGATTCTGTTGTTGATTTGGTAACTAAAAAAAATAATGAGGTTGTAGGTGTTGCAAAAAATAATAAAAAATTAAATTTACCTAGAAAAATATTATCTGCAACATTTATTATTTATTTAATTTTTACATTATTTGCAAATAGAGATTTTATATTTAACTCACCGAAAGTTTTTGCAGAGTCTTATAAAAATATAAATATAAAAAATTTACCTTTTGCTTTTTATAATGTATCAAGAGAAGTTTTAGATTTTTATAGTTACAGACTATTTTCTTTTTATGCAAAAACAAACAACCTTGTTTCTAATATTGATTTAAAAAATAAACCAAATTCTAATAACATTGTTAGAGAAAATAATACAGATAAAAAATCTACAAATGTTTTAGCTCAAGTTTTTAGTATAAAAGATTCTCTAAGTTTTGGATCAGCTTCTGTTTATAAAATTGTTCAGAATACTATAAACAAAACTGCTGATGTTATCTATGACTTTATGCCAAAGCCAACTCTTGTATTTAATAATATTACAAGATCAACAACTACTCCTGTAAAAAAAGAAATAATTGTTAAAACACAAACTCCAAAAATTGTTTACGAATATAGAACAGTTAACAATTCTCTAAAAGTTGATAACTCAATAATTGAAAAATTAACAACAGAGACTGATTCTAAAATAGAACAATTAAACAATAAGTTGATGTCAAAGATGTATGAACTTTCTACTGGTTCAGGTGGAAGTGTTACAAATATTTATCAACAAATTGCACATAGTCAAAGAATAGATTCACTGTCTGGAACATCAATATCAAACGCTTCAATTTCTGGCGGAACAATTTCTAACGCAACAATAACAGGTGGAACACTCTCAGTAACATCTCTATCTGCTACATCTGCTAGTTTAGGAACAACTACAATAAATAATCTCACTGTCTCAAATACTTCAACTTCAACAATATCTGGAATTCTTAATGTCTATTCTTTAAATGTTAATTCTTCAGTTTCTACTTCAACTTTTGCAAATGGAATTGATTTGACAGGCGGATGTTTTTCAGTAAATGGAATTTGTATGACATTAGGTGGTGGCGGTGGTGGATCTGGAACTGTAAACACAGGATCAGTTGGTCAACTCGCCTATTATAGTTCAAATGGAGCTGTTGTTTCTGGCACATCAACTATTTTTGTTTCTACTGCTTCAAGAATAGGAATAGGAACAACAACTCCGCAAACAAAACTTGATGTTACTGGAAATTCAGGTATTACATCATTTACTGGAACTACACCAATGGGTCTTATTGTTCGTGGTTCAAGTGGAACTACAGATTATACAGGTATTGATTTTAATGGTGATTCTTCTTTTTCTTCAAATCCAACTGCTCGTATCGCAGTATTATCTGAAGGTTCTGGATCAAAACTTCAATTTGGTACTTCAAATGCATTTTTAAGTGGTATTACAAATACAGCAATGACTATTGATTACAATGGCAATGTTGGTATAGCAACAACAAGTCCGTTTGAAAAACTATCAGTTGTTGGTAACATCTTTGCAACAGCAAACATTACAGGTGCAAACATTACAGCAACTGGAACATTAAATGTATCTGGTAATGCAACATTTGCAAACTCATCTTCAACACTTGCATCTGTATACAATGCACTATATGTTGGAACAACAGCAACAACTACAATACTAGGCACAGCAACATCTACATTTGGAGCAGGAATACAAGCAACATACTTAAACATCACAGGTTCTTCTGCAACATCTACATTTGCAAATGGCATTAACCTTTCTTCTGGTTGTTTCTCTGTTGGTGGAACTTGTGTGGGTGGTGGAAGTGGAACAGGTGCTTCATCAACACTTCTAGCGGATTCAAATAGTTGGTCTGGTTCAAATATATTCTCAACCATTCAGGTTAATAGTAACACCACACTAGCAAACGCTACATCTACAAACTTAGCAATCACAGGTATTACATCATCACTACTTAAAACAAACGGATCAGGATCAATCATTCCTGCAATAGCTGGAACAGATTACTTAACATCAGCATTAACCTCAATCGGCCCAACAAACCAAACAACAACAGGCCCAGCTGTAACACTTGCAACATCTA
>CAYLWA010000002.1:0-29818 GCA_964387335.1 uncultured Candidatus Saccharibacteria bacterium
AAAAACTCGCAATAATTTAAAATATCTGTTAATATTTGGTTATATAAAATAAATTAAAATTTATGCTAGATATAAAATTTATAAGGGAAAATAAAGATCTTGTGGTCTTGGGTGCAAAGAAAAAGCATATGGAGTTTGATATAGACAAACTCATCTCTCTTGATGATACCAGAAAAGAATTAGCTTCTGTTTTAGAAAAAAAGAGGGCAGAGCAAAATAGTGCAAGCGAACTGATTGTCAGAGAATCTGATCCTGCTAAAAAAGCAAAACTTATAGAAGATATGAAATCCGTAAAAGATAGTATGCAGGAAGATGAAGAAAAGTTAAAAGAAGTTATGAAGGAGTGGCAAAAATTAATGTTATCTGTTCCAAACATTCCAGATATGTCTGTTCCAGACGGTGATAGTGATGAGCAAAACTTGGAAATCAAAACTTGGGGCGAAATAAAACAGTTTAATTTTCCAGTTAAAAGTCATAGCGATATAATGCTTTTAAATGATTTGGTTGATTTTGATAGAGGAGTTAAGGTTGCTGGTTTTAGAGGTTATTTTTTGAAAAGGGATGCTGTTAGATTGCAATTTGCTTTGTGGAATTTTGTTAATGATTTTTTTAGAAAAAAAGGGGATTTTGTTGAAATGATTGTTCCGACTCTTTTAAATAAGCAAACATTTTTAGGAACAGGGTATATACCGGGCGGTGAAGAGGATTTGTATAAAACTCAAGATGATACTTACCTTTCAGGAACTGCTGAAGTTGGCACCATGGGTTATTTTATGGATGATGTCTTGGAAAAGAAAAACCTTCCAATGAAAATGATTTCTTTCTCACCTTGTTTTAGAAGGGAAGCTGGAAGTCACGGCAAAGATACAAAAGGTATTATGCGTGTTCATGAGTTTTATAAACTTGAACAAGTTGTCCTTTGTGAAGCTAGTCATAGTGATTCTGTAAAATTTCACGAAGAGATCAGGGAAAATTCAGAGCAATTATTACAGGCATTAAATTTACCATACAGAGTTGTTGTAAATTGCGGAGGAGATCTAGGTCAAGGACAAGTTAAAAAATATGACATAGAAGTTTGGACACCATCAGAGAATAAATACCGAGAAACAAATTCTGCTTCATATTTTCATGATTTTCAAACACGAAGATTAAATATAAGATATAGAGATGATGATGGAAAAATGAAATTTGTTCATTCTCTAAATAATACAGCTTTATCTGGTAGACCGCTTATAATGATTTTGGAAAATTACCAAAATGAAGACGGTAGTGTAAATATTCCAGAAGCACTTTGGCCTTATACAAATGGTCAAAAGGTTATAAAAAATTTCTAGTTTAAATGCAGTCTAGTATTAAAAATATAAAAGATAAAAGTTTTAAATATAAAAAATTGTTTTTTGTGCTATTTGCTTTGATTGTAATTTTATTTATTTTTTCTATTTTTGTTTTAAATCATAAAAAATTTTTAATTGCAGATGTTAGAGTTTATGGTGCTGATATTTTAGGAGATCAAAATATTAAAACAGAAGTCGCCTCTTTAATCTCTGGAAAATATTTTAAACTGTATTCTAAAAAAAATATATTATTTTATCCTAAAAATGATATTGTCTTAAAGTTAAAAAAAGATTTTCCGCTTATTTCTTCTGTAAGTATTTATCCGACTGATTTAAACATTTTACAAATAGATATTTCTCTTAGAAAACCACACTCTCTTTGGTGTGATGGTTTACCATCCCCAGAATTTGTATCTAGGTGCTACTTTTTAGATAATGACGGTTTCGTTTTTTCCAAAGCTCCACAATTTTCTGGTGACGCTTATTTTAAGTATTATGGCATATTACCTTTCGGCGCACCTATTGGTTCCTATTTTTTAGACTCAACCCAGTCCTTCAATGATTTAAATGATTTTGTATTAAATGTTAAAAAATTAAACATAAATCCTGTTTTTGTTTTAGCCTCATCAACTACCGCTTTTGAAATTGGTCTTTCATCTGGTGGAAAAATTTTATTTAATACAGATTCCTCGTTTATTGATATTTTTTCTAGGTTAGAAACTTTTCTGAATTCAAAAGATTGGATTTCTTCTGGCGGTTTGGTTTCAAATATAGAATACATTGATCTTCGTTTTGGAAATAAGATTTTTTATAAAATTAAACCTTAGATTGTCAAATTCCTGTTTTTAAGATATTTTTATTAAATGACATTTTGGCAAAAATTAAAAAAAGAAAAGGGGAATGAACCCATTTTTTCACTTGCTCCAATGGCTGATGTAACCGATCCGGCTTTTAGAGAGATAATTTCTAAAATAGGAAAACCTGATGTTTTTTGGACAGAATTTGTTTCCGCTGATGGTCTTTTTCTCGGAGGTTTTGATGCTCTTTCAAAAGATCTTTATTTTGATAAAAAAGAAAAACCGATTGTGGCACAGTTTTTTACAAGCAAGCCAGAGATGATGGAGAAAGCATCAAAACTTGCAAAAGATTTGGGTTTTGATGGTGTTGATATAAATATGGGTTGTCCTGACAAATCGGTAGAGAAACAAGGTGCAGGAGCTTCGCTTATTAAAAATCCTAGTTTAGCAAAAGAATTAATTTTATCAGCAAAACAAGGTTCTGATTTACCTGTGTCTGTCAAAACAAGAGTTGGTTACAATAAAGTAGAGTTGTCTTCTTGGATACCGAGTCTCTTAGAAGTAAACCCTTCTGTTATAACAATACACGCAAGAACAAGAAAAGAAATGTCCCTTGTTCCTGCAAACTGGCAATATGTAAAAGATACTGTGGAAATAAGAGATAGTCTTCAAAAGGATTTAGATCAAAAAACTTTGATTTTTGGAAATGGAGATGTAGCTTCTCTTTCATCTGGTAGAAAACTTTGTTTTGATACGGGTGCAGATGGAGCTATGCTTGGAAGGGCTATTTTTGGAAACCCTTGGTTGTTTTCTGAAAAAATTCCAACAACAAAAGAAAAGTTAGAAGTTTTGATTTTGCATACTTTTACATTTGAAAAACTCTGTGCTCATAAAAGTTTTTCTATAATGAAAAAACATTATAAAGCCTATGTTTCTGGTTTTGATGGGGCAAAAGAGTTGAGAGTTAAACTTATGGAGGCAAATAACGCCAAGGAAGTTGAGATGCTAATCAACGATTTTTTGAAAAATAACCCAGATTCTGTATAAAAAGTTCTGTTGACTGGTGTTATTTTTTTTGTTAGTATAGCAGTTATGTTAAAAATAAGATTACAAAGAGTTGGAAGGAAGCACGAACCTATATTTAGGCTTGTTTTGACTAATTCTAAAAATGCTACAAAAAGTGGTAAATATTTGGAAATGCTAGGAAGTTATGATGCTAGATTAAAAGATGGTGTTACCCTTAAATCAGACAGAATTTCTCATTGGATTAAAAATGGCGCACAGCTATCTGATACGGTTCATAATATGCTTATAGATAAAAAGCTTATAACAGGCAAAAAAATCAACAAACTTCCTAAGAAGACTGCTCCTAAAAAAGAAGAGGTTAAAGAAGAAGCGCCAGAAGTTAAAGTTGAAAGTAATACACAAGAATCAGCTTCATAACATTGACTTTCTTTTCATTTCTTTTTATAATTGGAACATTAGCAGTAATCGTTTAAGATAAATATTATGGAATTGGACGCAAAATTTTTAGACTTTGTTATTAAATCTTTGGTAGATTACCCAGATGATGTAAAAATATCAAGAACTGTTGATGAGATGGGTGTTTTGATAACACTTGATGTCAACAGAGCTGATATGGGTAAAATAATTGGTAGAGAGGGTAATACAGCTAAGGCTATCAGAACCCTTCTTCGTGTTGTGGGTATGAAAAACAACGCAAGAGTAAATTTGAAAATAAATGAGCCGGTTGGTGGTATTGCAGAATCAAAAACATCTGCTTCAAAAACAGTAGATGAGGCAATGGCTGATTTGAAACTTTAAAATAAATTACATTTGATTTTAAACAAAAACTGTGGTATAATATACGCAGTTTTTGTTTCTATTAAAATTTTTATGCATTTTCATATAATCACATTATTTACAGAAATTTTTGACTCATATCTAAATGAGTCTATTTTAGGTAGGGCAATAGAAGATAAGAAAATTAAAATCTCTTTTTATAACCCTAGAGATTTCTCAAACATAAACGGTAAAAATAAATTTAAACACATAGATCAGAAACCTTATGGCGGTGGTCCTGGTATGGTTATTGAAGCAAGACCGGTTATTCTTTCTGTAGAAAAAGCTTTGTCAAAAATTAAAAGAAAAAAGAATTCTTCTGTAAAGATAATCTTTTTTTCTCCAAGTGGTAAAAAATTTGATACAGATTATGCAAAAAAAATATCTAAAAAATACACAGATATTATTTTAATATGTGGTAGGTATGAAGGCATAGATGCTAGGGTTAAAAAAGTTTTTAAAACCGAGGATGTTTCTATTGGGGATTATGTTTTAACTGGTGGAGAGCTTCCGGCTATGGTTTTAATAGATTGTATAAGTAGGCAAGTGAAAGGAGTTTTGGGAAACTTCAATTCTCGTGAGGAAGAAAGAGTATCTAGTAGTGATGTTTATACAAGACCAGAGGTTTTAGAATATAAAGGTAAAAAATACAAAGTTCCAAAGGTGTTACTTTCAGGGAATCATAAGAAAATAGAGGAGTGGAAAAAACTTATGTAGATTTAAATTAAAAACTCTTTTTCAACTAAAATTTTCTTCGGTACGGATTTTTCGGGGCTCGAAAAATCCTGAAATTCTCGGCTCGACAGCCTCAAAACCCCTACGAAAATTTTGTTTCAACGAGTATTTAATTTAAATTTAAAAAAAGCCTTTCGGCTTAATAAAAAAGTCAAACTGTATGATATAATATCTCAATTGTTATGACACAAAAAGAAGCTTTGGAAATAATGAAAATGGGAGTTAATGTTTTTCTAACTGGCCCTGCTGGTAGTGGAAAAACTTATGTTTTAAATGAGTATATAAACTATCTAAAAAAGCATAGTGTATCAACAGCTATCACTGCTTCAACTGGTATTGCGGCAACTCATATAGGGGGAGTTACTATACATTCTTGGTCAGGACTTGGTATCAAAGATTATCTAACGGAGTATGATATTGAGAATTTGTTAGAAAAAGAGTATTTGGTAAACAGGCATAGAAGGACGAAAGTTTTGATCATAGATGAAATATCAATGCTCTCTTCAAATCAGCTTAGTATGGTTGAGTGGATTTGCAGATCTTTTAAAGGTAATGATAAGGTTTTTGGTGGTATGCAGGTTATCTTTTGTGGAGATTTTTTTCAATTACCTCCAATTTCAAAAAGTGACGACATTTCATTTGCTTATCAAAGTGATGTTTGGGATTCTTTGAATATAAATGTTTGTTATCTTTCAGAAAATCATAGACACAAAGAAAGTGACTATTTAAATTTTTTAAATAAAATAAGGAGGAATAAAGTTGATTCATCTGCTATTTCTTTGCTTAGAGAAAGGACTGTGAAAAACACAAATAGTAAAGATGTAACAAGATTGTTTACTCACAATATAGATGTTGATCGTATAAATAAAGAAGAGTTATCAAAAATAAAATCAGAGACTCGCGTTTTCAAGATGACTTCAAAAGGCAAAGATTTTTTGATTGATGCCTTAAAAAAATCTTGTTTGGCACCAGAAGTTTTGGAACTTAAAATCGGCGCAAAAGTTATGTTTGTAAAAAATAACTATGAGTCAGGTTTTGTAAATGGGACTTTGGGTAAAGTCACAGGTTTTAACTCTTTCGGTGAACCAATAGTGAAAACAAATGAAGGTAAAAGCATTTCGGTTTCAATGTCAGAGTGGAGAATAGAAGAAGATGGAAAGGTAAAGGCTAGCATAAGTCAACTACCGATCCGTCTTGCTTGGGCTATAACCATACATAAAAGTCAGGGTATGAGTTTGGATGAAGTGGAGCTTGACCTTTCTTCGGCTTTTATAGAAGGACAAGGTTATGTCGCCCTTTCTCGTGTGAGATCTCTTTCAGGTTTAAGTATATTGGGTTTTAATGAAAAATCTTTGCAAGTTGATGTAAATGTTTTAGAGAAAGATTTTCAGTTTCAAGAAAGTTCAGATGCTATTGTTTCTAGATTAAACAAGATGTCTAAAATGGAAATTTCTAAAATACAAAATAATTTTCTAGACGCTGTTTCCGAAAGTGTCAAAGAAAAGAAAATCAGTCCAAAAGACAAAACACTCAAAATGCTAAAAGAGAAAAAGGATTTAAAAGAGATTGCAACAGAGAGGGGTGTAAAACCAGAGACTATTGTTTCTGATATAGAATCTCTTTTGGAAGCAGGGGAAAGTGTTGATATAAATTTTCTAAAAAAAGAATTTAAATATGGTGAGCTTGATAAAATATTAAAAGCTTTTGCAAAAACAAAAGAGCCGACTTTGGCCCCTGTTATGTCACTTCTAAAAAAAGAAAAATTTAATACAACTTATTTAAAACTAAGGATCGCAAGATTGTTTAACATATAGACTTAAAAAAGATTTTCCATGCATAATCACATTAGCCATCTCCCCAGCATCTACATAAAATCTAACAATATTATTATTATCAATCTCTACAATCACATCAAATCCTTTAAACATCCCCATCAATTCTTCATCTGTTAAGTCAAACAAAGATTTTATAAATTCTAGATCTATTCTCATACTGACTATATTATAGCAGAAAAATTTAAGAAGCTATAAAACTGATGTTTTAAAAATTGAAACTTTGAAAGCGTGCTTTGGCGGGATATATGTGGATAACTGCACACCTATCCCTTAACGACATAATTTGACTTAAAAATACAGATATTTGACATTAAATAAATTTTGTTTTTGAGTATAAAAAACACTAGTAAAAGGTCTATTACATATCTCTAAAAAATGGTATAGTATATTTATCTGAAAGTTAGAAATGACTGGAAGACGACAGGTAATTTTATTAGACATAAACAAGTAATCTTTAAGACTTCAATCGATGGCTAATAATTCAGGGGAACCTGTATTGTTGCCTGTCGAATGAGGTCTTTTTATATGGAGGTGTGGTCGAGAGGTCTAAGACAGCGATTTTCTAAATCGTCAGACCCCTGCAACGGTGTCTCGAGGGTTCGAATCCCTCCACCTCCGCCAAAATTGGGGATAACTTGATTTTTTTATATAAAGTATGATACACTTTACTTACCGTTGCAGGTGTCTGGTAATGAAAATTGCTAGACTAGGCTAAAAGCCTAATTAGTGCTTTTCTTTGAGGTTCTATAGGCTTCAAGAGTGGTTAACTTGAATCCGAGTTCTTGACTCGGACAAGGGCATTAAGCAAATTTCCCCGCAAGGGGATTTTTTGCTATAATATATCAAATGAACAAACAAAACTTTCTCACAATCCTTAAAACTGCAATACAGCACCAAGTAAAGAAGAAAGCCTCTCTCTGTCGTTGTATCGATTGTTATAATGAAAGACGAAAGAATCAAGGTAAGACTGTAAGTGATCAGGTGAAATAACCTTGAATGTCCCTTTTATACTCCTCTTTAAATGAGCAAAAAATGTCTCTACTGTGTTTATATGCACATCACCTTTAACATACTGACCTTTACTGTGATTTACAGAAAATCTATCATACTTTTTCTCTGAACTTTCATATACAGGACTACTATCAGTTAATATACTTGTTAGTTTTGTTTCTATGTTTTTCTCAATAAAAGATTTCATATTTATAGATGTATTTTTACCTATAACCTCTGCTTTCATTTTACCTCCTCTTTCTATTGCAATAGCTACCACTGTTTTTTTATTCATCACATCACTTAATTTCTCATTATCTTTTCCAGCTTTTCCTTTACCTCCAAAATATCCGACATCTATCTCAACATCTCCTTTCAGTTTAGTATCATCTTGTTTCAATACTTTTCTTATTTGACTTAGTATTCTCCATGCACACTTATATGTAACTCCAAGTTGTCTTTCCATTTCTTTCGCTGATATGCCACTCTTTGCATTAGCAAATATCCATATAGCATGGAACCAAAGAGTTAAAGGAGTGTCTGACTTGTGGAATATAGTTCCAGAGGCAGGGGCAATTTGAAAACGACACTTTGAGCATTGAAATTGTTTACGCCCCTTCATTTGCCTATATTCACCACCACAAGAGCATTTACGACTATGTAGTGAGTCAAATATATATCCTAAACATACCTCATCAGTTGGGAATGCTTTCTGTAAATCTTTAATACTAAACTTTGTTTCTTTTGCCATACTCCTATCTTAGCAAATACAATTATGTTGTCAAGGGATAGGCGTGGATAACTGGCTTGACTGTGTTGACAAAGGGTAGGGTATTAGTATATACTTCTGTCAACTTCGTCCCCTGCATGTCCCACAGGAAGTCTTATTTGTCAAATTTTTTAATGCATAAAAAAAGCAGATAAAAACCCAAAAATTCATAACCCTTTTGAAAGGTGTTAATTTTTGTTTTGTCAAATAAATTTTTATAAGAATGTTATTAACTTTTTAATATTTTATGTCCCAAAAAATAGAATCTGTGGTTCGTCCTAAAAAATATTTTAGTCGTTTCAAAAAGCCACTTATTGAAACTCCTAATCTAGTAGCTCCTCAACTGGACTCTTATAAATGGTTAATTGAAAAAGGTCTAAAAGAGGTCTTTGAAGAGTTTTCATCTATCAGAGATTATTCTGGTAAAAAATTCCAGTTGGATTTTACTGGTTTTGAAATAGACAGTCCAAAATATGACGAGTATTTTGCTAAAAATAACAAAATCTCATACGAAGCTCCTTTGAAAGCAAGAGTTAGACTTAAAAATCTAACATTGGGGACTGAAAAGGAACAAGAGATTTTTATGGCTGATTTCCCTCTTATGACTTCTCATGGAACTTTTGTCGTGTCAGGAATAGAGAGAGTTATAGTTCCACAAATTGCTCGTTCTTATGGTGTATCTTTTACATCAATTGATGTTAGAGGAAAGAAACTTTTTGGTGCAAAGGTTACTCCTAGCAGAGGTGTTTGGGTAGAAATAGAATCAGATTCTGATGGGGTTGTGTACGCTAGAATAGATAGAAAGAGAAAGTTTCCGATAACAGTTCTTCTTAAAGTTTTTGGAGCTCCAGGAAAAATAGATACTTTATTTAAGACTGATATAGAGCAAGAGGTTATAAAAAAGACACTTTCAAAAGATCATTCTAAAAATCTCGAAGAAGCTTATGTTGAAGTTTACAAGAGATTAAGAGATGGTGATATGGCGTCTGCTGAAAATGCAAAAGAATTTATAGATTCAGTTTTCAGTAAGGAAAAATACGATCTGTCAGATGTTGGTCGTTTTAGATTCAACAGTAGATTTGAAAAACCTACAACAGAAAAAGAGTTAGCGAGAAAAACACTTTCTTTGGAAGATTTAGTTACTATTGTTTCTCATATAATATCTCTAAACAATACTCCAAATTCAAAAGCTGATGACATTGACCACTTATCTTCAAGAAGAGTTCGTTTCGTCGGTGAACTTTTCCAACAAAAAATTCGTATGGGTATGGCTCAAATCAAGAGAAACATTCAAAACAGAATGTCAACAATTGATACTGATGTTACATTGCCTGTTCAGTTTATTTCACCAAAACCACTGCAAGCTAGAATAAGAGAATTCTTTACAACAAACCAATTATCTCAATTTATGTTGCAAGAAAATCCTTTGGCAGAAATAGAGCACCTAAGAACCCTTTCTGCGTTGGGTCCAGGAGGTCTTTCAAGAACAAGAGCTGGTGTTGATGTTCGTGATATTCATTCAAGTCACTATGGTAGAATATGTCCTATCCAAACTCCTGAAGGTGCAAACATTGGTCTTGTTTTGCGTTTATCTGTTTATGCAAAATTAAATCATTTTGGAATGATTGAAACTCCTTATGTAAAAGTTAAAAATGGTAAAGTGACAGATGAAGTTGTTTATATGAACGCTGGTCAAGAGGAGAAGTATTACATTGCTCACGCGGCTGTTGAAGTTGATAGTAACAATGTCATTGTTAAGGAAGAGGTTGAAGCTAGAATGGAAGGAAAACCGGTTGTTGTTTCAAAATCTAAAATTGATTTTATAGATGTTGCAACAAACCAAGCTTTTTCTATTGCAACTTCAATGATTCCTTTTGTAAACCACGATAACGCAAACAGAGCGCTGATGGGATCTAACATGCAAAAACAAGCGACTCCTTGTATAGTTCCTGAAGCTCCACTTGTTGCAACTGGTATAGAAGAAGATGCTATTTTAAATACAGGAAGATTGATAACTGCAACAAATGACGGTGTTATTTCTTATGTTGATGGTGATATGATAAAAGTTAAAAACAATAAAGGCGCAGAGGATGTTTACAAACTTATCAAATTTGCTAGAACAAATGGTTTTACTTCTTTCCATCAAAGACCTTCTGTTTCTCTTGGACAAAAAGTTAAAAAGGGTCAACCTTTGGTTGATACTTATTCTTCTGAAAATGGTCAAATGGCACTTGGTCAAAATATTTTGATCGCTTTTATGTCTTGGTCAGGATCAAACTACGAAGACGCTATTATTATTTCTGAAAGACTTGTTAAGAAATCAAAGTTTACATCTATTCATATTGAAGAGTTTGTTGTCAGTGTTAGGGATACGAAACTTGGCCCAGAGGTTACAACTTGCGATATTCCAAATGTTGGTGAAAGTAAATTAAAAAATCTATCAGAGGATGGTATTGTTCGTGTTGGAGCTGAAGTTCGCCCGGGGGATATTTTAGTTGGAAAGATTACTCCAAAAGGAGAATCTCAACTTACTCCAGAAGAAAGACTTTTGAGATCTTTGTTTGGTGAAAAGGCTCGTGATGTAAAAGATACATCAAAGAGAATGGAGGGTGGTAAAAAAGGAAGGGTTATCGGAGTCACAGTTTTCTCAAGAGAAAAAGGTGACAAGCTAGAATCTGGAATTATAAAGAGAATACATATAGAAGTTGCTCAAATAAGAAACTTGTCTGTCGGAGATAAACTTGCTGGAAGACATGGAAACAAAGGAGTTATTTCAAAAATCTTACCAGAAGAAGATATGCCATATATGGCAGATGGAACACCTGTTGATATTATCCTTACACCACTTGGAGTTCCTTCTCGTATGAACCTTGGTCAAATACTTGAACTTCACTTAGGTCTAGCAGCGCACACATTAGGATATCAAGCTATAGTGCCATCTTATGCAGCTGCTTCAAACGAAGAAATCAAAGATGAACTTAAAAAAGCTGGTTTTCCTACAAACGGTAAAGTAAAACTTTATGATGGTAGGACAGGCGAAGCTTTTGAACAAGATATTGCTGTTGGTTATATGTATATTCTAAAACTTGATCACATGGTTGAAGATAAAATCCATATGCGTTCTGTTGGGCCATACTCTCTTATTACACAACAACCACTTGGAGGAAAAGCTCAAAACGGAGGTCAAAGATTTGGAGAAATGGAAGTTTGGGCACTTTTGGGACACGGTGTTGCTCACACACTTCAAGAGATGCTTACTATAAAATCTGACGATATTGTTGGAAGATCTACTGCTTTTGATTCGATCGTAAAAGGTGAACCTATTAGAGAATTAGGACTACCTGCGTCGTTTAATGTTTTGGTTAATAATCTTAAAGGTTTGTGCTTGGATGTTGATCTAGAAGAAGAGGAAGATGCAGATGAAGAAAAATTAGATTAAAACCAATATTTAAAATAAATTCAAAAATATGAAAAAAATAACAAAAAATAATTTCAAAGCAATATTTCTGAAACTAGCATCTCCTGAAAGAATAAAAGAGTGGTCATTTGGAGAAGTTACAAAACCAGAAACTATAAATTATAGAACTCAAAGAAGTGAAAAGCATGGACTTTTTGATGAGAGAATCTTTGGTCCAGATCATGATTTTGAGTGTTATTGTGGAAAATACAAAGGTATTAGATACAAAGGCATTATTTGTGAAAAATGTGGAGTTGAAATAACAAGATCTATTGTTAGAAGAGAGAGAATGGGACACATTGAACTTTCAAGTCCAGTTTCTCATATATGGTTTTTAAAAGGTATTCCATCAAGAATGTCTTTGATACTTGGCATACCAGCTCAAGATTTAGAAAAAGTTGTTTACTTTGCTGGATATATTATAACTTCTGTTTTTGAGGAAGAAAGAGCTAGATATCTTAGAGATTTGGATTCTGAATTTAAAGCAAAAGTAAAATCAGTTTCTGATGATAAAACAAAAGAGGCGGTTAAAGAAATGTATCTTAAAGCAAAGGCGGATATTGAAGGTATTGTTGCTGGAAGAGTTATAGATGAGGTTGAGTATCATAATTTTAGTATGAAGTATTCAACTTTGTTTGAAGCGGGAATAGGTGCAGAAGCAGTCTATAACATATTTAAAAATATAGATTTAAACAAACTTCTCGAAGAGTTGTATAAAGAGTTAGAAAAAGCTCCTTCTTTGGAAGTTGCTAAAATCAACAAAAGAATTTTGACCATAAAAGCTATGGTTAATTCTGGGGTTAGACCAGAGTGGATGTTTATAAAAAATATTCCTGTCATACCTCCTGCCCTTCGCCCTATGGTTCCACTTGATGGTGGTAGATATGCAACATCAGATGTAAACGATCTTTATAGAAGAGTGATAAATAGAAATAATCGTCTTAAAAAACTTGTTGAAATAGGTGCGCCAGATGTTATATTAAGAAATGAAAAAAGAATTCTTCAAGAGGCGGTTGACGCACTCCTTGATAACAGCATAAGACATTCAAGCAACTCTCAAGGCGCCGTTTCTTCTGCTCAAAGAAGAGCTCTTAAATCTTTGGCTGATAACTTGAAAGGTAAGAGGGGTATATTTAGACAAAACCTTCTTGGAAAAAGAGTAGACTATTCTGGCCGTTCAGTTATTGTTGTTGGACCAGAACTTAGATTAAACCAATGTGGTCTTCCAAAACATATGGCGCTTGAACTTTTCAAACCATTTGTGATGTCTCAAATAATTAAAAAAGAATTAGCTTACAACATAAGAGGGGCAAGTAAACTGATTGAAGACGGGGTTGCTGAAGTTTGGGCTATACTTGAAGATGTTATTAAAGGAAAATATGTTCTATTAAACAGAGCGCCAACTCTTCACAGGTTAGGTATCCAAGCTTTCCAACCTATTTTGATAGAAGGAAATGCTATTCAACTTCATCCACTTGTTTGTTCTGCTTTTAACGCTGATTTCGACGGAGATCAAATGGCTGTTCACGTTCCGCTTTCAGATGAAGCTCAACTTGAAGCAAGGGAAATAATGTCTGCCGATAAAAACATTCTTAAACCTGGATCAGGTATTCCAACTATATCTGCAAAACTTCTAGATATTATTCTTGGAGTTTATTGGATGACAAAAGAAATTCCTGGTGAAAAAGGGGAAGGTATGATTTTCCAAAATCCAAATTCTGCTATTACCGCTTATGATTTTGGAGTTTTAGGTTTTAGAGCAAAGATAAAAGTGTTACCAACTAGTTCTCCAAAATATTCTGCTTTCAATGGTCAACTGTTTGAAACAACAGTTGGAAGACTTTTGTTTAACTCTGTATTGCCAAAAGATTATCCTTTTATAAACAGTGAGATAAGTAAAAACAAAACAAAAATATCTTCAATAATAGATGATATGATTGAAAAATACGGAATAGATAATATTGGCCCTATCGTAGATAAGATAAAGGCTTTTGGATTTAAATATGCAACAAAATCTGGTGTAACTTGGGGTATTGATGATGTTGTTATTCCACAAGAAAAGTTCCCTGTTATAGAAAGAGCTAAAAGTGAGGTTGAAAAAATAACAGGATTTTATGATCAAGGTTTAATTTCAAAAGAAGAAAAAATCAGAATGAGTAATGATATTTGGCATGGTGCAAAATCAGAAATTGAGGTGTTTATAAAGAAAAGCATTCCAGAACACGGATCTGTTTACGATATGATAAATTCTGGTGCCAGAGGTGCGGTTGATAACATTACTAAAATGGGAGGTATAATGGGTCTTATTCAAAATGCTTCTGGTGAGACTATTGAGTTTCCAATTATTTCTTGTTCAAAAGAAGGTCTTACTCCTATTGAATACTTCATTACAACTCACGGTTCAAGAAAAGGACTTTCTGACACCGCTCTTAACACTGCGAAAGCTGGATATTTAACTAGAAAGCTTTTCGTTGTAGCTCAAGATATTGTTGTAACAGAAAGCGATTGTATGACAAAGGATGGTATTGTCTTTGATATCAAAAATAATCCAGATTCTATAAAACATATAAAAGGAAGGTTTTTGGCTGAAGATGTTGTAAAAGATGGTAAAGTTTTGCTTACAAAAGATCATCTTATTACAAAGGGTGATGTTGATTTGATAGAAAAAGAAAAAGTAAATTCTGTAAAAGTTAGATCACCTCTTTATTGTAAAACATTAAATGGTGTCTGTGTTAAATGTTACGGAGCAGATCTTGGTAAAAATTCTGTTGTTGACCTCGGTGAAGCGGTTGGAACAGTTGCAGGTCAAGCTATTGGTGAACCAGGAACACAACTTACAATGAGAACTTTCCACGCAGGAGGAACGGCTTCTTTAGGTGGTGACATTGTTGCAGGTCTCCCTCGTGTTGAAGAATTGTTTGAAAAGAGAAAACCAAAAAATCCAGCTATTGTAGTTTCTGTTTCTGGTGTTGTCTCTGATATCAAGATTTCTAACAAAGAAAAAACTATAACAATAATTCCAGATCCAGAATTCAAGACAAAGGTTAAGGGTGAGATTTCTTATGTTTGTGGTTTAAATCGTATTACGCTTGTAAAGGTTGGTGAGAGAGTTGAAAGAGGAGATATTATAACCGATGGATCTGCTGATATTGATGAGTTGTTTAAATATGCTGGAAAAGAAAAAACGGTCAATTATGTTATTTCTGAAATCAGTAAACCTTATGATCTTCAAGGAGAACCTGTTTCTAGAAAACATATTGAAGTCATTGTAAGACAAATGTTTTCAAGAAGAAAAGTTAAAGATTCCGGTGAGACTCTGTTTACAAGAGGTGAGGTTATTGATGAAGCAACATTTCTTGCTGAAAATGAAAGGGTAAGAGCTTTGGGTAAAACTGAATCAAAGGCTGATCCAATAGTTTTGGGTATATCTGATGTTTCTCTTTCAAGAAAGAGTTTCCTTGCTTCTGCATCATTCCAACACTCTCATAAAATGCTTATATCAGCTTCAATTAAAGGTGCAAAAGATTCTCTAAAAGGTTTAATGGAAAATGTTATTATTGGTAAGATAATACCAGCGGGAACAGGATTTTCTGGAAGTAAAAAACACCAAGCTATTGTAAAACTTAAAGAATCAAAAAATTTAAACGGAGGGGATCTTATTTAAAATGTTTTAGACTTAATGTCTGATATACAAAAAATAAAAGATAAACTTGATATAGTTTCAGTGGTTGGGACATATATCAAACTTGAAAAGGCTGGAAATAACTTTAAAGCCAGATGTCCTTTTCATAATGAAAAATCTCCATCATTCTTTGTTTCGCCGGAAAGGAATGCTTATTATTGTTTTGGTTGTCATGCAAAAGGGGATATATTTACTTTTGTTGGAGAATTTGAAGGTTTAGATTTTGTGGGTAGTTTAAAAGTTTTAGCTCAAAGGGCTGGTATTACACTTGAGGGTTTCAACTCTGAAAGCAATCCAAACAAAACTCTTTTTACTATTATGGATACCGCTTTGTTTTATTTTCAAAAGAGGTTGCAAGAAGAAATAAAACCAAGAGAGTATTTAAAATTAAGAGGAATTACTGATGATACTATTTCTAAGTGGCAAATAGGGTATTGCGATATTTCTTGGAGAGGACTTTTTGATTTTCTAACTTCAAAAGGTTTTAAAAAAGAAGATATGCTTTCTTGTGGTTTGATAAAAAGAAAAGAGGGCACAGATACATATTACGATACTTTTCGTGGTAGGATAATGTTTCCGATCTTTGATTCAAGTGGTAGAGTGATCGCCTTTTCCGGAAGAATTCTAATTGATGATGGTAAATCTCCAAAATATTTAAATTCACCTGAAACAGTATTGTTTTCTAAATCAGATGTTTTATATGGACTTGATAAGGCAAAATATAAAATTAAAGAAAAAGATTCTGTTATTTTAGTTGAAGGACAAATGGATTTGATAATGTTACACCAGTCTGGTTTTGAAAATACTACCGCCTCTTCCGGAACAGCTTTGACAGAAAAACATCTTGAAAAATTAAGAAGGTTTACAACAAAAATAATTTTAGCTTTTGATGGCGATGGTGCTGGTTTATCAGCTACCATAAGAAGTGCATCAATGGCTTTGCCAATGGGATTAGAAGTTTATGTTTGTGCTTTTCCAGAAGGTAGTGATCCTGCTGATGTTGCATTATCAGATAAGTCTTTACTGAAAGATACAATAGAGAATTCTAGTCATGTTGTTTTGTTTCTTTTTTCAAAAATTTTAAAAGAGGAAGAGGATGAATTAGTTAGAATAAAAAGGGTAAATAAAGAAGTTTTGCCTCTTATATCACTCATTTCCAGTCTTTCTGAACAATCTTATTTTGTAAGATATATGGCTGATAGATTAAGGATTAAAGAATCGTTGCTCTTTGATGACCTCAGAAGAATTTCTGTAAAATTAGAGACAGTTGACAATACATTTAACACTGGTAAACAAATCAAGAATAATACACTTAGAAGTATTTGCTCTATTATCATTTGGCAAGAACAGTTAGCTAATCCAAAAATCGATATTGTTTCGGTTAAAAATAAATTAAAAGAAATTGTCGGTGATAGTTTGGAGGGTTTTATTTCCGATTTAGAAAAAGAGAAAGAGTCTTTACTTTTTCAAACAGAATCGTATTATAATACTATTGATAAGTTGCAAGATGCTGTTTTTGAAATGCTTGTTAATCTAGAATTGGAGTTTTTGCAAAAAGAGTTTGAAGATAGTCTGCGTAGGCTTAAAGATTTTGAAAAAAATAAAGATCAAGAAAATGTCGAAGTGTATTTAAAAAAATGTAAAGAACTTTCAAACAAAATAAATAATATTAAAAAAACATATGAAAAAAAATAAAAAAACAAAACCTTCAAAATCCACAAAGGCAAAGAAAAAAATTGTTAAAACAAAAACAGTTAAAGTGGCTAAAAAATTAAAAAAGATAAAACCTGTTTTAGCAATGAAAGCTGTCAAGGAATCCAAGCCTTTAAAAAAAGCTGACAAGGTTGCTCAAAGTGTCAATAAACTTTTATCCAAAGGAAAGGAAAAAGGTTTCGTTACTTATGACGATATTTTAAAGGAGTTTCCAACTGTTGAAGAGGATGTTTTGTTTTTGGAAGATTTGTATGAAAAGTTTTCATCACAAGGTATAGATATTTTGGAGGGGGGTGGTCTTTTAGATACCGACGATCTTTTAGGTAAAGATCTTTATGATAATAAATTTGATATAAATCATGATTCAATTCAGATTTATTTAAAAGAGATTGGCCAGTATCCTCTTATTTCAGGTTCACAAGAAAGAGAGTTGGCTAAAAGAATTCAAAAAGGGGACAAGGATGCTATAAACTTATTGGCAAGAGCCAATCTCCGTTTAGTTGTTTCTATTGCTAAAAAATATGTTGGAAGAAGTGCCGATCTTACACTTCTTGATCTTATACAAGAGGGAAACATAGGTCTTTTTAAAGCTGTTGATAAATTTGATTGGACAAAGGGTTATAAGTTTTCAACTTATGCAACTTGGTGGATAAGACAAGCAATAACCAGAGCGCTAGCGGATCAGTCAAGAACTATTCGTGTACCAGTTCATATGGTTGAAACTATTGCTAAGTATAAGCAAGTTGTAAGAAGACTTTCACAAGATTTAGGAAGAGATCCTTTACCAGAAGAGATTGCGATAGAAATGAATATGGATGTTGATAAAATCTATACAATAGAAAAAATAGATCAAAGCACTGTATCTTTGGAAACACCAGTTGGTGATGAAGAAGATGCTAAGTCTAGATTGGGGGATTTTTTGGCTGATGATAAAATATTGTCGCCAGAACAAGAGTCGTCAAGAAGAATAATCAAAGATCAAGTCAGAGAGATATTAAACGATTTACCAGAAAAAGAAAGGAGGATTTTGGAAATGCGTCATGGTTTAATGGACGGTGTTCAGCACACTTTGGAAGAGGTTGGTAAAGAGTTTGGTGTCACAAGAGAGAGAATAAGACAAATTGAAGCAAAGGCTCATGAAAAAATGAGAAATCATGAAAAAATAAGCAGATTGAGAAATTATATATAATTTGACATTTAGTATAGTATATGATATAATACAGACGAGGTGATGGTGATCTCCTGAAAAAAAAGCTTAGCACAGCAGTGAGCTTTTTTGATGGACAAAGATCTCTGAATACCATCACCTCTACAATAACCGTGTCAAAAGCGGTTGTTTTTGTTAATATAAATAATATGCAATTTGATAGTAGATACAAGAAATTAAATAAAAATCAAAGACTTGCTGTTGATACCATAGACGGTCCACTTTTGGTTATTGCAGGCCCAGGGTCTGGTAAAACTGAAATACTTGCAATGCGAGTTGCTAAGATTTTAAAAGAAACTGATACCGCACCAAATTCTATTTTATGCTTAACTTTTACAGAATCAGCATCTTTAAATATGCGAGAAAGACTTTTAACTCTTATTGGAAAGGATGCTTATAAAGTTTTAATATATACTTTTCATAGTTTTTGTACCGATATAATCTCATCATATCCAGAGTATTTTTTTGATGGGGCTTCGTTTAAACCTGCTGACGATGTAACTGTTAGAAAAGTTTTAGAAGATCTTTTTTCAATAATGGATTTTAAAAATCCTCTAAGGTCATATCACACTGATCAAGGATTTGTCTTTTTGGAGGATTGTCGTTCTGCTATATCTGATATTAAAAAAGCTGGACTTAACCCAGATGAATTTTCAAAGGTTGTAGAAAATAACCGAGATATTATTTTAAAAATCAACCCTCTTATAAAAAAATACATTCCCGCTAGAATTTCCAAAAAAGACATCTCTCTTTTCGGTGATCTTTATAGTAATTTATTGAAAATAGATTTTGAAAAATCGCCAATTAAACACATAAATCCATTGTCAGAATTTGTGATGAATTCTTTAAATAGTGCCATCTCTGATGCAACAGAATCTGATTCTAGTAAACCTTTGACTTTATGGAAAGATAAATTTGTTACTAAAAATGATGATGGGGATTATATTTTGAAAGATTATAAGAATCTAGACAAAATGGTTTCTTTGGCTAATTTATATAATGATTATACAGATGCTTTGTATAAACTAGGGTTTTTTGATTTTGAAGATATGATACTTAAAGTCATAGAAAAGTTAGAAAATAATGACGTCTTCCTTTCTATCATCTCTGAAAAATACCAATACATTTTAGTTGATGAATTTCAAGACACAAATGATGCGCAAATGAGACTTCTCTGGGGTTTGACATCTTCACCTGTAAATGAAGGTAGGCCAAATCTAATGGCTGTTGGTGATGATGATCAGGCGATATATAAATTTCAAGGAGCCGAGGTTTTAAATATGCTTAACTTTACAAAAAAATTTAAGGATACAAAAATTGTTTCTTTAAATGAGAACTACCGTTCAACAAAAGATATATTAGATATTTCTGAATCAATCATTTCTCAAAGCAATTTTTCTTTGAGAAAAGCTTTTCCGGAGGTAGAGAAAAAAATAATTTCTTCAAATAGTAATCTAAAAAATGGAAATGTTATTTTTAAAAAAAGTCCAGACGTTTTGTCTGAATATTATTTTATTGCAAAGGAAATAGAAAATCTAAAAAATCAGGGTGTTAAATATTCTGATATTGCGGTTATTTCAAGAAAGCATAATTCTTTAAAAGAGTTGGTTTACTATTTACATAATTTGAATATTCCAGTTTCTTATGAGAAAAAGAAAAATGTCTTAGATGATCCTATAATAAAGCAAATAATACTAATGTTGCGTTTTGTTGATTTTGCGTTAAAAGGCGAGATGTCAAAAGATGAACTTTTACCAGAAATCCTAGCTTTTCCGTTTTGGCAAATTGATGAAGTTTCTGTTTGGAAAATATCTCTTTTGGCAAATAAGCAAAAGATTTCTTGGTTAGAAGCGATGAAAGCGTCTTCTGATAAGAGAATAGAGAATATAGCTGATTTTCTAATAGAAGTCTCTGTAAAAGCCAAATTTGAGCCCGCTGAAAGGATTATAGATATGTTAGTTGGTAGCAAGATTTCTTCATCTGATGAAGTTTTAAATGAAAAGTTCACAAGTCCCCTTAAAGATTTTTATTTTTCTTTTGAAAAACTATCTAGTCAAAAAGCTTTATACTTATCATTTTTATCATCACTTAGGGTTTTTATAGAAGCCATCAGAGAGTATTCTCTTCAAACACCTATGGTTTCTGATATTTTATCTTTTGTTGACGTCTATTTAAAAAATAATTTACAAATAACAGATAATAGTTTTTATACAGAAGGTGATGATTCTGTAAATCTCTTAACCGCTCATAAAAGCAAAGGTCTTGAATTTCCGATTGTCTTTGTAATGTCCGCAACGGAGGAGGTTTGGATTTCAAAACAAAAGAATTCTAAAATAACTTTTCCTAAAAATTTACCAATCAAACCACAAGATGATGATATTGATGATAAGATAAGATTATTTTATGTGGCTTTAACCAGAGCAAAACATACTTTGTATGTAACTTCTTATGAAAAATCATCAAAAGGTCAAAAAGTTTTGATCCCGGAATTCTTGGGAATACATCAGGAAAAATTTGAAGATTATGTTGTTTCTGATAAGTTGCCAATCATTGATAATAACAACAGAGAAATATTTTTATCAAATTCTCACAAAGAACTTTTGAAACCTATTTTAACTGATTATAGAATGTCTGTTACTCATTTGAACAATTTTTTGAATGTAATAACTTCTGGCCCAAAATTTTTCTTGGAACAAAATCTTTTACATTTTCCACAAGCCAAAAATGTTTCCAGTGTTTATGGAACAGCCATACACGAGTCCATTGATTTTATTTACTCCTTTTTAAAGAGGGAAGGTGTTGTTCCTGATATTGATTTTGTTTTTAAAAAAGCTGAAAGTGTTATCTTTTTAGGTAGATTATCAAAAACCGATTCCGATTTTCTTTTAGGTAAAACTAAATATGTTTTGGGATTATATCTTGAAAAAAATAAAGACAATTTTAAAGAAACTGATTTAATCGAGACTGATTTTAGAAAAGAAGGAGTTTCTATTTCCAACGCTTTAATCACCGGAAAGATAGATAAGATTGTTTTGGACGGATCTTTTGCTTATGTTTATGATTTTAAAACAGGAAAACCTTTTGAAAGTTTTGATGATAAAGATGAATACGGAAAACTCTTGGCCTACAAAAGACAACTTATTTTTTACAAATTACTTATAGAAAATTCAACAACTTTTTCTAAATATAAAGTTGATAAAGGTTTTTTGGAATTTATGGAACCAAAAAATGATCGTTTTGATGTATTAGAATTTGATATAGAAGAAAGGGAAGTTTCAAGACTTAAATCTCTTATTGAAATTGTTTATCAAAAGATAATAGATCTAGATTTTCCTGATATAAACAAATATCCTCAAACTGTAAATGGAATAAAACAGTTTGAGGATGATTTGCTCTCAGGTTCTATTTAAGTAGAGTATCTATTATTGATTTTAATTTAGCTTCTGGTTGAGCGCCTTGGATTGGAACTTTTGAACCGTCTTTGAGGATTATGATGCTGTGCGGTGTTCCTTGTGCACCAGCTTTTACTGCGTCTTGATAGTCCGCTTCAACCTTGTCTTTAAATTTTTCTGTCTTCAAACAGTCATTAAACAGATCAACATTTAAACCAACTTCTTTTGCTATTTTTGGCAATTCGTTTGGGTTCAAAGTGTCGTTTGATGTTGTTCTCTCATATAAAGTATTTGTATATTTCCAAAACATAGCATTTCCACCTTGATCAAAAGCACATTCTGTTGCCTGTGCCTCTTTTCTGGCCTTACTGTGTAGTTGATCTATTGGGAAGTGTCTATAAACCCACGCTATTTTTCCATCTTTTCCGTAGGTTTCCATTATTTTATTCATTGTGCTGTGGAATTGTTTACAGTATGGACATTCTGTATCTGAATATTCAACCAAAACAAGTGGGGCGTTTGGATTACCTAGTATATGATCACTTTCTGTCACTTTTCTTATTTCATTTTCTGTTGTGTTGATTGTTGGAGCAACTTTATCTGCTTTACTTTTTGGTGAAGAGCTTAGATAAAGGGAACCAGCTATCAAAAGACCTGCTATAACTATTGATGCAGGGATTGCGATTTTGTTTGTATCCATTTTGATTTTTTAATTCATTAAATAATAAAGGATGCTATAATTATATACTATGAATATTTTGTCGGCAATTTTACTTGGTATAGTAGAAGGGGTTACAGAGTTTTTACCAGTCTCATCAACCGGACATCTAATCATTGTAAGAAAAATATTAGGTGAAAATACTTATGGAAGTCTTTCTTTTGATGCTATTTTACAGTTAGCCACAACTCTTGCTTTGGTTATTTATTTTAGAAAAGATTTATTAAATATCGCATCATCTATTTATAAAGCTGTTTTTAAAAACCAGAGAGATGAAAATTTTAAACTTTCTATTTTTATAATAGTCGGAACTTTGCCAGTCCTCTTTTTTGGTTTTATTTTTGAAGATAAGCTTGACCTTTTGAGAAGTTCTCAAACTGTTGCTTTGTTTTTGATAATCGGATCTATCCTTATGTATTTTGCTGAAAAATACAATCAAAAACAAAATAATTTAACAAGTGGTTTGGGTTACAAAAAAAGTTTTTTGATAGGATTGTTTCAAAGTCTAGCTCTTTTTCCAGGGATGTCTAGATCAGGATCAACTATATCTGGCGGTTTGTTTTTGGGTTTAAGTAGGGAAGTCTCCGTTCGTTTTAGTTTCCTTTTATCTGTACCGATTCTTTTGGCTACTGGGCTTAAAAAGCTTTTAGAATTAAACTCAATACCTAACAAATCAGAACTTTTAACAGCTTCATTTTTTGCTTTTATATTTGCGATACTGTCAATACATTTTTTACTTAAATTTCTAAAAAACCACAGGATGTATCCTTTTGTGGTTTATAGGGTCATACTCGCCTTGATAATATTTGGTTTGTATTTTGTATAAAATTATGGTATAATTGGGCAAATTTTATAAAAAATGAAAAAAGATAATAAATTAGAAAATTTGGATAATAGTCAGAAAATAATAGTAAAAGGTGCCAGAACCCACAATCTAAAAAACATTACCGTTGAGATGCCTAGAAACAAGATGGTGGTTTTTACAGGTCTTTCTGGGTCAGGAAAATCATCTCTTGCTTTTGACACCATTTTTGCTGAAGGTCAGAGGAGGTATGTAGAATCACTTTCCTCTTATGCAAGACAATTTCTTCGTCAAATGCAAAAACCAGATGTAGATGAAATATCTGGTCTTTCTCCTGCTATATCTATTGATCAGAAATCTAGGTCAAATAATCCTCGTTCAACCGTTGCAACTATAACAGAAATTTATGATTATTTAAGGATTTTATATTCGAGAGTTGGACATCCTCATTGTCTTGTTTGTGGTGATCTAATCTCAAAACTTTCAAATGAGGAGATTAAAAACTTTATTTTAGAAAAAATTGAAGAGAAGAAAAAAGATTTACAAAATCAAAAACAAAAGTTTCCTATGCCTGTTTATGCCGAAATTTTCGCACCGGTTGTTTCTGGTAGAAAAGGGGAGTATTACCAACTTCTTTATGATCTTTTAGGAAAAGGGTATTCGGAGGTTTTAGTGGATGGTGTTAGAAAAAATCTAAGAGAGAGGATTGAGCTTTCTAAAACAAAAAAACATAGCATAGATGTTTTGGTTGACTCTATATCAGTTTTAGAGTTTAGTCAAAATAAACAAAACGCAGAGGAAAGACTTTCAGAATCTCTTGAAAGAGCTCTCCTTGAATCCGAAGGTGTTGTAAATATAGTTTTTAGAGATATGTCAAAAGAGTCTCAAAAAGATTATAAACCAGAAAACTTTTTTATGTCTAGTAAACTTTCTTGCCCAAAAGATGGTTACTCTTATCCAGAGATAGAGCCAAGACTTTTCTCCTTTAACTCACCTTATGGTGCTTGTACTGAATGTAATGGGCTTGGAACTAGACATTTTTTTGGAAATGAAAAATGTCCAAAATGTTTAGGTGCTAGACTTCGTGAAGAAGCTTTACATGTTTTTTTGGATAATAAAAATATAGTTGATTTTACTTCACTTTCAATACAAGATGCTTTCAATTTTTTGAAAAAGGTCAAGATGACATCAAGAGAAAAAGAAATTTCAAAAGTTGTAGTTAAGGAAATATTATCAAGACTTGAATTTATGTTAAATGTCGGTATTGAATATCTTTCACTTGATAGGAGAGCGCATACTCTTTCAGGTGGTGAAGCACAAAGGATAAGACTTGCAAGTCAGCTTGGTTCAGGACTTGTTGGTGCTTTGTATGTTTTAGATGAACCAACCATCGGACTTCATCAGAGAGACAATGATAGACTTATAAAAACTTTGATCAATCTTCGTGATATGGGAAATACTATTATAGTTGTAGAGCATGATGAGGATACTATTTTTGCATCTGATTTTATAGTAGATATAGGGCCAAAGGCTGGTATTCATGGTGGAGAAGTTGTAGTCTCTGGTTACCTTGAAGATCTATTAACTGCAAAGAAAAATACATCAGGTTCACTTACTTTGGATTATCTTAGAGGTGATCAATTTATAGAAGTTCCAGAGAATCGTAGAGATGCTAATAAAGGTTTTATATCTATAAAAGGTGGAAAAGTTTTCAATATTAAAAATTTAAATGTAGATATTCCACTCGGGAGATTTATAGCTGTAACAGGTGTGTCTGGTTCAGGAAAATCATCTTTTGTTTATGAGATACTTTATAAAAATTTACAAGCCAAGCTTGAAAGGAGATACAGAACGGCTGAAATATTTAACTGTGCTTCTTTTACTGGGACAGAATATGTCGGTAGAAGTATTCTAATAGATCAGTCTCCGATAGGTAGAACACCTAGGTCAAATCCGGCAACTTATACAGGCGCTTTTACTTTTATAAGAGATTTATTTGCTGAAACTTCTGAAGCTAGGGCGAGAGGATACAAATCAAACAGATTTTCTTTCAACGTAAAAGGTGGCAGATGTGAGACTTGTCAAGGAAATGGTGAGATAGAAGTTGAAATGCATTTTCTTCCTACTGTTTATGTGCCGTGTGATGTTTGTAAAGGTAAGAGGTTTATGAAAGAAACTCTTGAAATAAAATATAAAAAGAAAAATATATATGAAGTTTTAGAAATGACCATAGAAGAGGCGCTTACATTTTTTGAAGATATTCCTGCGATATACGACAGGTTTAAAACTTTAGATGATGTTGGACTAGGTTATTTAAAAATAGGGCAGTCTGCAACTACTCTCTCAGGTGGTGAAGCGCAAAGGGTAAAAGTTTCTTCGGAGCTTTATAGACCACATATTCAAAAAACTATTTATATTTTAGATGAACCGACTATTGGGCTACACTATGAAGATGTTAAAAAACTTATAGAAATTTTGCAAAAGTTGGTTGATAAAGGTAATACAGTTATAGTTATTGAACACAATATGGATCTTATAAAATCAACGGACTATGTTATAGATATTGGTCCAGAAGGGGGTGAAGGTGGAGGGCTTATTGTTGCAAAAGGAACACCAGAGGAGGTGGCAAACTCTGCAAAATCTCACACGGGCAAGTATCTAAGCAAGGTTTTGAAGGATTATAGAGGAAAAAAATAAAACCGCGACTATGCGCGATCTGTTGATAAATATTTTTTTACAAAGATATAGATATAAAAAACAAGGAAAGGTAGCAGATATATATATGGCCTGAATATGTTTTTATTAAATTCTTCAATAAATGTATCAAAATTACTTCTGGTAACTGATTGAAAACTTAGATACATAGAAACTATCAGCCATAAAAATAAAAGAACGATTAATTTATTGGATATTTTTTTGATATCTACTGCTATTAAGATGTGTGCAAGCCACAAGCAAAAAAATAAAAACGCCCAAATTGTATCATCAATGTTTTTTATGTAACAAAAAATCAAAATAAAAAAGAATAGAAGTTCTAGTAGTGTCACCATTTCTATTTTTATGGTATAATATAACCAATGACAAGTCAAGATTTTAAAAAGATTGAGAAAAGGTTGCCAGAGACCTCTGGTGTCTATTTTTTTATATCTAAAAAAGAAAAAAAGGAAGAGGTTTTATACATAGGCAAAGCTACAAACCTTCGTGATAGAGTCAAAAGTTATTTTTCCAAAGACATTGCTTTTTCTCGTGGTCCAAAGATTTTAAAAATGCTTGAGCTTTCGGATGATATAAAATTTGAAAAAACTGATTCGGTTTTAGAGGCGCTTCTTTTGGAAAATCATCTCATAAAAAAACATCAACCTCCTTACAATACAAAAGAAAAAGATGACAAGAGTTATAATTTTGTAGTTATAACAGATGAAGATTTTCCTAGGGTTTTGCTTGTAAGAGGGCGAGATATTTTGGATTCAAAATTAAACGGCGACAAGCTTGGTTTTAAAATAAAAGAAAGTTTTGGGCCTTTTCCTTTTGGTTCAAATATAAAAGATGGTTTAAAAATAATCAGAAAGATTTTTCCTTTTAGAGATAGGTGTACTCCAAACACAATAAAACCTTGTTTCAATAGACAAATCGGTCTTTGCCCGGGGGTTTGTACAGGTGAAATATCTAAAAAAGAATATTTTTTAATTATAAAAAATATAAGTCAGTTTTTTAAAGGTCAGAAAAAACAAATACTAAAAGATTTACAAAAACAGATGAATTATTTTTCTAAATTAAAAGAGTTTGAAAAAGCTTCTGTTATAAAAAAGAGAATTTTTGCTATAAATCATATTCAAGATGTGTCTATGATAAAATCTCAAACAGCTTCCGGTGATGATGATTTTATGATAGAAAGCTATGATATATCACATACTTCGGGTGCTTCTGTTGTCGGTGTTTGTGTGGTTTTATCTGATGGTGTTCCCGACAAATCTTTATACAAAAAGTTTAAAATAAAAAAAGATGAAAATAATGATCTTAAATGTTTAGAGGAGATTTTAAGAAGAAGGCTTAAGCATAGCGAGTGGAAACTACCAAACCTTTTTGTAGTAGATGGTGGATTAAATCAGAAAAAACTTTTTGAAAATATTTTGAAAGAAAATGGTTTGGATATAAGAGTTGTTTCTGTTCTAAAAGATGAAAAACATAATCCAAAAGATATTTTAGGTCTAGAAGGTTTAGAAAAATACAAAAAAGACATACTACTTTCAAATAGCGAAGCTCACAGGTTTGCTATGTCATACCATAATAAAATTAGATTTTCTTTGAAATAGTTTTTTGTGATAAAATATTTATATGTCATTTTTTTCTTCTAAAAAAATTGCTGTTTTGCGTGGCGGGGATTGTCATTTTGACACTTCTATTAAAACAGGTAATTTTATATTACAAAATATTCCAAAAGAGTTTGAAGTCTTTGATGTTTTTATAGATAAAAACGGCGTTTGGCATTTAAAAGGTGTACCTAAAAAACCAGAAAGTATTCTTTCTAAAATTGATTTTGTTTGGAACGCCCTCCATGGTGGGAGTGGTGAAAACGGCATCATCCAAAGACTTTTGGAGCATTTTGGGATAAAACATACTAGCTCTTCATCTTTTTCTTCTGCTATTTGCCACAATAAGCATTTAACAAAAAATTTATTTAAGAGTTTTGGGATCAAAACTCCTCATCATTTAGTCTTGGATAAAGAAAATTTAAGTAATAAAAGTTTGTATGATATTTTTTCTACATTTCCTCATCCTGCAATAGTAAAACCGGTTAACTCTGGTCATTCTGTTGGCGTTTCTCTTGTTAGGGACCTAAGAGAGCTTTCATCTGCCGTTGAGCAGTCTTTTTCTCACAGTCCTAAAGTATTGATAGAGGAGTATATAAAAGGTAGAGAGTTTTTTGTTGGTGTTATTGAAAATTTTAGAGGTCAAAAAGATTATACTTTACCAATAGTTGAAATAAAAAACGATAGAGATTTTTTTGATAATGAAAGTAAACTTTCTGGTCTAGCAAATATATCTTATGCAAATGTAAATGATTCTTTAAAAAAAGAGCTTGTATCAGCTTCTCAAAAAGTGGTTTCTGGTGCTATGGTTAGAAACTATGCTGGACTGGATTTTATTGTAAGTCCAACTAGGGGAGTTTACCTTCTTGAAATAAACACTCAACCGCAACTTTTAGAAAATTCACCATTTAAAGTAGCAATGTCCGAGGCTGGTATAACAGCAGACGAGTTTGTAGGTTCTGTCCTTAAAAATTTATAGGTTTGTTTTTTATTTATACTATTATTAAAATACTTACATAATTACAATTATTTATGTAAATTACTTAAATAAACTTGTATTTTTAAAGGGGATACAGGCGAGTATTACTGCTTCTGTGTAATATTTTGTTCTGTCTATTGCATTTCCCGTCATTATACCTATTGTACCATTTGATCGTCCTGAATTATTTCTTCCAAAAACTATATCGTCTGCTTCCGCTAATTCTTTTCCTTGTTTTATAAGCCTTGTAATTTTTGGAGGCAGTAAAAAGGTTCCAGTTCTTGATTTTCCGTATTTACCTTTTTTGGATTTTATTACTATCCAAGCAAAACATTCTATCTCGGATCCTTTCTCTTCTATACCCCCTTCAATTCCAACCCAAAAATCAGCTTTTGTATTTTTTGAAGCATTTTCTACTCGGTTTTTAGCGCCTGTAAATGTTTCTAAGTCATTTTGTGGTTGTGCGCTAACATTTGAATCGACAGAAACACCTTTAACTTCTAAAACTTTTTCGGGAAACATTTTTTTAAAACCATTTAACACGGCCTTTATTTTGACAGGATTTTGTGAAGCAACGATTATTTTCATATGATAATTTATAGATTAAGTTTGGTTTTAGACAGAAATTATTGATAAATTTGTTATATCAAGTGTACCTTTGTAAAGTATATGTGGAATTTTATGATACAGCAAGGGGTTTTCATTTTTACCAATCATTTCCTTATAGTAATCTTTTGTTGCTTGTTGTATCACAGAAAATCTTGCGATTTCATTAGGGTTATAAGGGGCAAAATTGCCTCCATTCATTTTATCTTTATTGTTGGTTTGAGCGTATAAATATATGATTGTATTTTTCGGCTCAAGTAATTTTGGCTTAACTTGATAATAGCTCATTGTGAAATCAGGGTTTCTTCCTGCTTCAATAAGAGCCTGTTTAATTTCTTTTGGATTGACGGCTGAAAAATGCAAAACGTCATTCCAAAGACAATTAAGTATTGGGATTTTTTGTTGGGTTATATGTTCACGTCCTAAATATTTACTTATTTGCTGTTCATAAATATTAGGATATTTTTCTTTCAGTGTATTTAGTGGATAAAGAACATTACCTTGTAAATTTTTTGGCACAGAGTGATAGAGATAAATCATATTTTTTAATTAAAACAGTTTAATGTTAGTAAAGCATAGCACCTTCATTGATGCGTTGTTTGAAATAATCAATAAGGAAATGGGAAATGGGGTCAGACCACATTTCTTCT
>CAYLWA010000003.1:0-5673 GCA_964387335.1 uncultured Candidatus Saccharibacteria bacterium
AAATATTATTGTATTTTAAGTTGGTTTAGGTAAATATGGATAGTTAATAACTAAATATCTAAAAGTTTTTATATAAATGTCAAAAAATAAGGTATAATAAAAATATATGAACCTAAATCAATTAACCAGTGAAGAAAAGAGGGTAATAATAGATAAAGGTACAGAAGCTCCTTTTACCGGTGAGTATGTAAATAATAAAAAAACAGGTGTCTATGTTTGTCGTCAGTGTGGCACACCCCTTTATAATTCAAAAGATAAATTTGAAAGTACTTGTGGTTGGCCGAGTTTTGATGATGAAATAGTTGGTGCTGTAAAAAGGACGATTGATAAAGACGGTATTAGAACAGAGATTATTTGTGCAAATTGCGGTGGACATTTGGGACATATTTTTGAGGGTGAAAATTTTACTCCTAAAAATATTCGCCATTGTGTAAACTCTATTTCTCTAAAATTTATTGAAGGTAAATAATTTATATGATCAAAAAAATTGTATTAGCCGGAGGTTGTTTTTGGGGACTTGAAGATTTGATAAGAAAGCAGTATGGCGTGGTTAATACTGATGTTGGATATACTGGCGGTAAGGTAGATAATCCTACTTATGAAAACCACGAAGGTCACGCAGAAGCTGTCCAGATAGAATATGATGATACAAAAACATCTTACAAAAAACTATTAGATTTTTTCTTTCAAATACATAATCCGACAACTTTAAATAGGCAGGGAAATGACATTGGCACATCTTATCGCTCAGCCATTTTCTACGGAAATGATGAAGAAAAAAAGGAAGCCGAAAATTTTATTGATATAGTAAACAAATCTAAGAGGTGGCAGAAACCAGTAGTTACTACTTTGGAAAAACTAGACAAATTTTATTTAGCAGAAAATTATCATCAAGATTATTTGCAAAAAAATCCAGATGGTTATACTTGCCACGCTATTTATTTTGATAGTTATTTAAAAGATATGATATAATTTTTCTATGTTTACCTATTTTTATATTCTAATATCACTTGTGGTTTTGGATTCTATTTGGCTTTTAGGTGTTGCTAAAAGTTTTTATACAAAAAGACTTGGTTTTTTGTTTAAAGAAAAAGCTGATATGTTACCTATTATAATTTTTTACCTCATATACGCTTTTGGTATTTATCTTATAATTTTAAAACCAAGTGTTGTGCTAGGTGACAGTTTATCATCTGTATTTTTAAAAGCATTTATTTTCGGTATTTGTGCTTATTGTGCTTACGATCTGACAAACCAGGCCACAATAGCAAACTGGCCAATTTCTGTAACTTTAATAGATGTTCTTTGGGGAGGATTGGTTACTGGATTATCTGCGACTATCTCTTTTTGGTTATTGAAATAAGATTATCTTTTTATAGGGAACTTTTTGCAAATACTTGAAACTTCTTTTTTTACATCTTTTTTGTTTTTTAATACTTCAAATATAAGTTTTGCAATTTTTTTCATTTCGTTTTCTTTCATCCCTCTCGTTGTAAGTGCTGGTGTTCCAACTCTGATGCCAGATGTCTCTTTTGGGTTTAATGTATCAAAAGGTATTGCTTCGCGATTGACTATTATATTTTGAGATTCAAGAAGTTTTTCTGATTGTAAGCCTGTTAGAGAAAAACTCTTCATTGTATCTATGTTTGTTAGGTGTGTATCTGTATCTTCTGTCCACATAGAAACCCCAAGATCTTTTAAAGTCTTGTGTAATATTTTTGCGTTTTTAACAACTTGTTTTGAATATTTTTTAAAGTCTTTACCTAGTGCTTCTTTAAAACAAACAGCTTTACTTGCTATTGTTTGCATATGAGGCCCGCCTTGCAAGTTAGGAAATACTGCTTTGTCTATTTTTTTTGCCAACTCAGCGTTGTTTGTTAGTATCACACCACCTCTTGGGCCCCTTAGAGTTTTTTGAGTTGTTAGTGTTGCTACATCTACAAAAGCCAGTGGATTTTCTATAACATCACCTGCGATAAGTCCTGATAGGTGAGCAATGTCTGCCATCAAGAGAGCTCCAACTGAATCTGCGATTTTTTTCATTTCTTTCCAATTGATTTTTAGTGGATACGCTGATGTTCCTGCAATTATTAGTTTTGGTTTAAATTCTTTTGCCTCCTTTTCTATTGCTTTATAATCCAGTTCGTTTTTATTTGATAGGCCGTAGTGTTTAAATTGCCACAGTTTAGAAGTAATAGACGCTTTTGATCCGTGTGTTAAATGTCCTCCACAAGAGAGATCTGGTGCTAAAACTTTGTCGCCAATAGAGAGTAGTGCAAAATAAACTGCCATATTTGCATTACTGCCAGAATGCGCTTGAACATTTGCAAAATCGGCTTTAAACAATTTTTTAGCAAGTAGGATTGCTTCTTTTTCTATTTCATCTACAAGAGTACAACCTGCATAATATCTGTTTTCAGGATACCCTTCTGCGTATTTAAAAACTGCTGATGAGGATAGTGGTTCAAGCACGGCTTTACTTGGGTAGTTTTCGGACGCAATAAGGTTTAGTGTATTTTGTTGCCTTTTGTATTCTTTTTGTGTTATTTCTTTTATATTCATTTTGATTTAATATGTTTTATTATACATTACATATTTTTTAATAAAAACAAAAGTTTATTAATTTAGTTGTTTTTGTGGCGTGCCTGTGTATTTTGTGGTTGTGTATTGTTTTTAAAGTATTAAAATTAAATTATTATAAAATAATTTTTTTTAAATAAATGCGTTCTTTATATATTTTTCTCCTATTATTTTTTGTAATACCTGTTTTTGCTTTTGCTTCTTCTGCCACCACCTCTGTCTCTATTTCCTCTGATGCTTATGTAAATGAGATCAATAAAACCAGAAACTACGGTAGTAGTCAGGATCTGTTTGTCCAATCTGGTCAGTTAAAAAACAAAAGGGCACTTTTGTTTTTTAATATGCCAAGTCTTCCAGAAAATTCTGTGATTGAAAAAGCAGAATTAAATATTTACGCAAATGAAATACCTGCTTTGCAAAGAGTTTACAATCTTTACCGACTATCATCGGCGTTTTTAGAAGGTAACGGCGGAGTTGATAATGATCCCGCAGGAGAAGTTACTTGGGATAATAAACCTTTAACAGAAAATGCTATTTCAGCTTCAACTACAACCCCTTCTGTGAAAAATTCATTTATGAAATTTGATATAACTTCTGATGTTTCAGCTTTTTACAATCAAAGTTTAGAAAATTATGGTTTTGTTATTTTGGACAGTGTTGAAAATGAAGAAGTTGAGACATTTTCAAATTTTAGACCAAAAGAGTATGCTTCGGCGTCTCGTCGGCCTTTTGTAGAGATTACTTACAGTTTACCAACTCATTATATTTCAGGAAAAGTTTTTGATGATCTTAATCAAAATGCAGTTCAAGATGAAGGTGAATCTCTCTTAAATTCAGTCCCAGTTTCTCTAAGTGGAAAATTAGCTAGTACTACATCAACCGATAGTCTTGGAAACTACACTTTTGGGCCACTTTTTGAGGGTGATTATACTGTTTGTGTTGGTTTAAATTCAAATCAAGTTCAAACTACTCCAACTTCAAATACAGATTGTCAAAATAATTCTTCCTTTAAAATAACCTTTGATCTGAATACAGAAAATCAACAAAATCAGGATTTTGGAATATTTACAGACAGCACATCACCGAGTTTACCAAATATAATTTCTCCGTTAAATAACCAAGATTTGTTTGTCGGCACAACTACTTTTTCTTGGCAAGATTCATCAGACGCTAGTTTGCCCGTTTATTATATCTTTGAATATTCAAACAGTTCTACAACCAAAGATGGTTCATTTTTTGAAAATCCCGTCTATCAAAACTCTTCCACAACATCTTCAAGTCTTGATCTGAAAATAACAAATCCGGGGGCTTATTATTTTCACTTAAAGAGTTGTGATAAGTTTAACAACTGTTCTGATTTTACAAATCTTTATACTTTTAATATAAAAGAAGTTGAAGTTAAAAATGAATCTTCAAGCGGTTCTTCAAATAGTTCTGTAACACCTCCTCAATCTTCCGGTGGATCAAATGGACAGATTATTGGATCTGGTTTTTCAGCGCCGACCATTCCTGTAAATGTAAATCCTTTTGTTTTAAATATTCCAGAAGTTAAAATTGTTGCAACTGACAATCCTCCTGCACCAAAAGAAGAGAAAAATGTTCAAATTGCTTTGTTGCCTAAGACTTCAAACGCCAACACTAATTCAGTTTTTAATAAAAAAATCACTGAAAATGTTGTTGATAAAAAAGAAGTTGCGGGTGGCAAAGAAACTGAGGAAAATTTGAAAGCGGATGAGACAGTTTTAAAAACAGCAAATGATTCACAATTGGCCAATGTTTCTTTCTCGGTAAAAATAGACTGGAAATTGTATTTGATTTTGATTATAATAGTAGTTCTTGGTGGTTTTGGTTATTATATCTTTACCAAGAATAAAGTTTAATTAGTAATTAATTTTTTTAGAAGTTATGATAAAAAATATTTTGGTTAGTTTGGTTATCATAGCTTTACTTGTTTTTGCTGGATACAAAGTTATTTCAAGACAAAGTAAAGCTGTTGACAGTGAATTGTCGAAAACAAATGTTACAGACAATAATAATACAAAAGTGGAAACTCCAACTAAAAATCCAAATGCTTTTGATGTAAATCTATCATCAAGTTCTGTCCTTTGGAAAGGCGCGATGGTTTCTGGTGTTAAATCCCACACAGGAACAATAGCTATAAAATCAGGTGAGGGTATTTTTGAAAACGGAATGGTTAAATCAGCGGTTTTGATTTTTGATATGAGTTCAATAAAAGAAAAAGATGGTAATACACAACTTGAAACACATCTAAAATCAGATGACTTCTTTAATGTAGAAGCTTATCCGGAGGCTAAACTTACAACTATATCGGTTTCTACAACAACAAAAGTTGATGTCTATAATGTTAAAGCAAATTTGACAATAAGGGATGTTACAAAGGAGGTTCAATTTCCTATTGGAATCAAAAAAGCTGATGGTATCTTAACAGCAACAGGAAAGGTTACTTTCAATAGAGCTGATTTCAATGTTAAGTATGGTTCAAAATCATTCTTTAAAAATCTTGGTGATAAGGTTATAAAAGATGAGGTTGAGATTACTGTAAACATTGTTACAAACTCTTTTGAGGGAGCTAAAAGTCCCAGTAGTATCTAAAAATACAGTGGCTAAAATAAAAATAGAAACAAATTACGGAAATATTGTTTTTGAGACTTATCCAAGTGATGCTCCAAAAACAGTCAAAAATTTTGTAGATTTGGCAAGTAAAGGATTTTACAACGGACTTATATTTCACAGAGTTATAGATGGATTTATGATCCAAGGTGGTGATCCTCTTGGAAACGGTACAGGTGGCCCTGGGTATAAGTTTGAAGATGAGCTAAACCCTAGCACTCCTTCGTATAAAGAGGGTTACAAAAAAGGTGTTGTGGCAATGGCCAATGCTGGACCTAACACAAACGGAAGTCAATTCTTTATAATGCTTAAAGATTATCCTCTTCCAAATAATTACACTATTTTTGGAAAAGTTATCTCTGGTCAAGAGGTGGTTGATAAGATAGGCAAAGTTAAAACTAACTCAAATGATAAGCCTGTTTCAGATGTGGTTATGACTAAGGTTACAGTGGAATACTAAAA
>CAYLWA010000003.1:5773-26945 GCA_964387335.1 uncultured Candidatus Saccharibacteria bacterium
TTTTTTGGTAGTATGTTTAGGCAATGAAAAAAGACATACATCCAAAGGATTATAGAACAGTTTTGTTTATAGACAACTCAAACGGTGCTGAGTTTCTTATTCCTTCTACTGCAAAAACTTCAGAAAAGGCGAAAGCAAAAGATGGTAAAGAATATCCAGTTTTTAGAGTTGAAATAACAAGCGCATCTCATCCATTTTACACAGGTAATGAAAAAACTCTTGATTCTGCTGGTAGAGTAGAGAGGTTTAAAGCTCGTCAAGCAAAGGCAAAAAAGTAGATTCTTTGCTCTTTAAATATGGATACATCTCGCTTTAAAGAAAGCCCTAAAACTGCTTATTTATATAAAAGTTACGAAGACCTTTTAAAACAAGAGGCGGATATTTCTATACTACTCAACGACCCAGATTTGGGCAATATGGCAAAAGAAGAACTTGCAAAAATAGAACTTCAAAAAAAAGAGCTTGTATTTCAAATGGAAGAAATATTGAAAATAGAAGAAAAAGAAGATGAATTTCCAAATGAAATAATACTTGAAGTTAGGGCTGGTGTCGGAGGTGATGAAGCATCTCTTTTTGCAAAAGAACTTGCAATGATGTATATCAAATACTGTCAATCCAAAGGCTTCTCCACTTCGGTTGTTGATGAATCTTTTAGTAGTACTGGAGGCTACAAAGAGGCTTCTTTTGAAATAAAAGGTAAAGATATTTATAAACTATTACGTTTTGAAACTGGTGTTCATAGGATCCAAAGGATTCCTCAGACCGAAAAGATGGGTAGAGTCCACACTTCAACAGCTTCTGTTGCTATATTGCCGATACGAAAGAAAACTAAAATGGAGATAAATCCAGCTGATTTGGAAATGGAATTTTCTAGATCAGGTGGTGCCGGTGGTCAAAATGTAAACAAAGTTGAAACTGCTGTTCGTATTATACACAAACCAACTGGTATAGATGTAAGATCAACTGCCGAGAGAAGTCAGCTTAAAAACAGGGAAAAAGCTATGTCTATCCTTATTGCTAAACTTGAAGTTTTAAAAGAGGAAGAGGAGGCTAAAAAGTTTTCAAAGGAGAGAAAAGATCAGATAGGAACAGCAGATAGATCAGAGAAAATTAGAACATATAACATTTTACAGGACAGAATTACCGACCATAGAATAAAAGAATCTTGGCATAATATAGACAGGATAATGGAGGGGGAATTGGACGGTATTGTGTCTAAATTTGTCAGTTTTGATGGGGTGTCAGGTGAAATGGATGATGATATTGCATAACTTACTATAATTTGCTAGACTCTTAAAGTCATGGATAAAAATACAAATATAAAAGACGAAACAATAAATACCCTTTTTTCAGTAGGGGCTCATTATGGTTTTATAAAATCTCGCAGACACCCATCTGTAAAGCCATTTATTTTTGGTGTTAAAAATAAATTAGAAATTTTTGATTTGGAAAAAACTAAAACAGCTTTGAACTCTGCTTTGGATTTCTTGTCACAAGTAGCTTCAAAAAAAGGTCTAGTTTTGTTTGTTTCAAGTAAAAACGAAGCAAAGGGAACTGTATCTTCTAAGGCATCAACTATAAACCAACCTTTCGTCGCTGGAAGATGGATCGGTGGAACACTAACAAACTTTTCAGAAATTAAAAAAAGAGTTGATAAGATGCAGAATCTATCAATGGAAAAAGAGAAAGGGCTTTTAACAAAATATACCAAGAAAGAAAGACTTTTGATTGATAAAAGTATAGAAAAAATGAAAAGATTTTTCTCTGGACTTGTTTCTATGCCAGAGTTACCAAAAGCTCTTTTCGTTATAGATCCTAAAAAAGAACATATTGCTGTAAAAGAGGCAAAATCTCTGGGGATAAAAGTTATTGCAGTTTGTGGTTCTGATTGTAATATAAATGATGTGGACTTTGCTATACCAGCAAATGATGCAAACAAAGCAAGTATAGAATTTTTCGTTGATCAAGCTGTTAAAGCTTATCAAAAAGGTCTTTTAAAGAAGGACTAATTTGTATTACCAAACTAATTTTTAAATAATATGGAAATAACAATTGATTTAATAAAATCTCTCCGTGATAAAACAGGGGTGTCTGTTATGCAATGTAAAAAAGCCCTAGAAGAAGCTTCTGGTGATATGGACAAGGCTATCATTATCCTTATGAAGAAGAGTTCTGAAATTTCAGTTAAAAAAGGTGATAGAACACTAGGAGCTGGAGCTGTCGGTGCTTATATTCATGGAACAGGAAATGTCGGTGCTTTGGTTGAAGTTATGTGTGAGACTGATTTTGTCTCTTCAAATGAAGATTTTAAAAAATTAGCTTATGATGTTGCTATGCATGTCACAGCTTCAAATCCAGAATTTCTAAAAAAAGAAGATATAAGTGAATCTGATATGGCAAAAGCAAGGGAGGTTTTTGAAAAGGAAGTCTTGGATAAACCAAAAGATCTACAAGATAAAATATTGGCAGGAAAATTAGATTCATATTTCAATGAAAGAATTTTACTAGAACAGCATTTCATTAAAAATCCAGATATAACAATAAAAGGTTTAGTTGAACAAGCTGTCCAAAAATTTGGAGAAAAAGTTGAAATAACTAGATTCTCAAGATTTTCTGTAAAATAAAAAATATGACTATTTTATTTTTCAGCTCATTTGCTGTTATGGTATCTATGATACTTTTCAAGGGGTTAGAATTGAAACTAGCTTTCGTTTCAAACACTATGAAGTTTTTTGATAACAAAGCTCATCAATTTAGACTTTATGTTGAGAAGAAAGTTAAATTATATAAAAAGATAGCTTATTTGTTTATCTTTGACTTTATACCTGCTTATCTTTATGAAAAAAGTGTTTCTTTGAAAGATTATCTTTATAAAAAATATTATGAAAGTGCTGTTTCTCTAAAAGGTAACAGAAAGATATTAAAAAGCTCTGGATCAGTTTCTTCTTTTTTACAAGAGATAAAGTTAGAGAAGCCAGATGAAAAAGAATTTGTTTCTGATGTTCTGATTTCCGGTGAGGATAGGAGCATTAAAGATGTAAAAAATGACGCTTTTTTAAGTAATAAAAAAGTTGATTTATAGAATGTTTTTGGTATAATCTACATATTGCCACTTTAGCTCAGTTGGTAGAGCAGCCGTTTTGTAAACGGCAGGTCGTCAGTTCAAGCCTGACAAGTGGCTCACGAACAAAGTGAGTGAGGCAGTTGAGGAAAGCAAACTGCTTTGCTTTCCGTTCAGGGTTGAAAGTCGGAGCTATGTTTTTCTAAAAAGAAAAACAAGCGAGACAGGGTAGTGAGTTTTTGTTTGCGACGGCAAACAAAAAACTTATGACCAAGCCTTTAAAGTGGCTCACGAAAAACTATTTATAAAAACTTTATGGAAATAGGAGAACAAATAGATTTACCTTTTGAAATAGAAAAAGTAAATGTTGGCGATACTGTAATGTGTAAAATAGGTATAAATAAAAAAATATCTTTTGTAAAAGAAGGTGGTGTTATAACTGATATTCCGGTTGGTTCCATAATAGAAATAGAACCAAGAGTTATCAATTATGTTTCTGGAATAGTGATGCCAAAAACTAAGGGTAAATTTATTGGTTATAAAGACGAAAAACCTATATTTTATCAGATAATAACTAATTATTTTGGAAAAGAAAGTTTAAATGAAATGCCGTATGTTTTACTAGATGGTGATATTTTTAAAGTATTGTCGTTGCGGGGAGACTAGTTCTTTATTTTTTATTCTTTATTGATATGTAGTTATATGGGTGCATATCCAACCAAAGCATAATTTTAGAGCACGGATAAATTTTTACTAAAATTATGCTTTGGTGGTATAGGTGTGGTTATATGTCTTTATTGTGGTTTTAAGAAATGATATATTTAAAACATATGCAAGAACAAAATCCAATACAAAATTTTAATAATCCAATTAATAATCAAAATGTAAATCCAACTAATATTTTCTTTACAACCAGAATGAAAATATTACTTTCTATATTTGCCTTGACTTCCATTTTCTCTTTCGTGTATTTTTTTACGGGCTTTAATGATGAACCATCTCAATTAGAGACCAAAAAGCAATTTGGTTGGACAATCAAGGGTAATGATATTTATAATGACGGCAAACAGATTCTTGGTGTTGATTCTAAATCTTTTGAGGTGTTAGAAGATACACAGAGTTTTTTTGAGGTTAAGGTTGGTTATGATTATAATATTACAAATGAAAAGATGTTTACAGATTTTCCTTATGCGAAAGATAAGTTTAATGTCTATTATAAAAACTCCATAGTAGCTGGTGCAGACAAGAATACATTTACTGTTTTATTCAAGGATTATGCTAAGGATAAAAATCATATATATTATTATGGAAAAGTTTTAAATACAAAGTTAGATCCAGAAACTTTCTCTCTAGTTTATTCTTCACTTATAGTAAAGGATAAAAATGGTGCTTATATTCTACAAGGTCAAGATCATTATGTTTCAAACTCTGATAATTATAAATATGATAGACTTTCAAATATTAAAGATCCCCAGTCTCTCAATTTTGTAAGTTATTGTAAAGGAATGGGTGTGGGTAGTGGTGAAGATAGTAATCATAATTATTATTTTAAAGACAAAAATAATATATATTATATAAAAATAAATGAGTGGGATAATAAATATAGTGTAAATGTTTTAGATGGTATTGATGTTAATTCATTTCAGTTTTTGTGGTATGCAACATATACACAAGAGGAAGAAATGGCGCAAATGGATTACCGTCTGTTTAATGAGCTTACCGCATACGCAAAAGATGATAAAAATGTTTATTTTGGATGTGGAAATAAAATAGAGGGTGCCGATCGAAAGACTTTCATGTATATGAAAGACTTTTACTCAAAAGACAAAAACAATATTTGGTATAAAGATAAAATAATTAAAAACGCAGATTTGAAAACCTTTGAAGCTATTGGCCATGGTTATGCAACAGATAAAAATTATAGATATAAATACGGTGTCGTTTTCAAAAATATTGAATACTAATTCTTGATCTCTTTACTAGTTGTTGCGTTTTTTTCAGCTTCTATTTTCCAGATTTTTATTTGAGGGATTTTTTTCTCTAACTCTTCAATTGTTTGAAATCCATAATAAACTTTGTCGTTTATAATAAGCACAGGCATATTGTTTTTTATGTTGTGTATGTTTATAAGAGTTTTTAAAGCTCCAACTTCAAGGTTGTAATCAAAAGCATAAACTCTAAGTTTAGGATAATCTTCTCTCATTTTGGTCAGTATGTATCCCATCTTTTGACAATCTTTACATTCGCCGTTGTTTGAATAAAAATAGATTATTGAAGATGGTGAAGTTTTACATTTTTCAGCAATCTTTTTCATTAAAAGGTAATCTTTGATTTGAAGAAGGGTATAGTATTTTTTTACAGAGAGTATTTCTTTGTCATCATCCCCCCTGTCTTTTTCTGTTGATGATAGTCTTTCTTCTAGCACAGACAATTCATCGGAAAGGGAATTGCTTGATATGTCTTGGCAAGAAGAATCTTCCAAAAGGGCAAACTGGGTTTCGGATGATAAGATATCTATTGATATTTTATCTTGAATATTTTTTATTTCAGCAATCTTTTTTTCACCTAAGTAGTTGCTTATATATATAGCAGTTGCAAAAATAGAGCCTGTTATTAAAAGGACTAGTATGTATTTTTTAAAATCAATTTGATTGTGTGGTTCCATATTATTTTATCTCCAACTTGTTTTTGATCCGCTAACTGCTTTTAGGACAGCTCTGGCAAGCCAAATCGGTGCTATAAATGTATACAATGTTAAGAAATAAATCAAATCCATACCAAATTTAAAACGCCCCTCTTCCATTTTTCTGGATATATAAAGTATTGTCAGTGTGCCAATGAAAGTTGCAAATGATATAACTGCTATTATCTCTGTATTAAATGAAAATATGTCAAAAGATAAGTCTGGAAATTTTAGTTCTATGCCAAGTGTTCTTATTCTAACTACCACTTCGGAAATTTTGGATATAAAGTTTATAACAATACTGCTTAGTATATATATACCAGATATTATAGAAAGTGAAGCCATTGGTAATATAAATATACCCAAATTTCCATATTCTTTTTTAAAGAATATAAATCTGTAATCTATAACATTTTTTATAAACCCATAAGTCCACCTTAGTCTTTGTCTTACTAGTTTTCTTATTGTATCAGGAGCGACCGTATAAACCACTGCGTTATGGGAATTATTTATTTTGAGTTTGTGTTTTTGTATCCTCATTGCCATTTCCATATCCTCGGTATTATGAGCGTGTCTATAAGGCCCTATTATTTTAAATAAATCCTTTTTAAAAATAGAAAATGGGCCAGGTGTAACATATAATGCGCCAAGGTATGAAAGCATCTTTCTTAAAAGTATTCCCCAACCATATTCAACTTTTTGCATCATTTGCAGTATATTTTGCGGTTTATATATTTTTACAGATGGTGTTATTGATACAGCATTTGAATCTTTTTGAAAATACATAATGATATTTTTTAAAGCGTTACTATCAACATAAGAGTCCGCGTCAAGGCATCCAACATATTCTCCTGTGCATTTTTCTATTCCAAAATTCAAGACTGTATGTTTTCCTCCGTTTTCTTTTTTGAAAATTTTTATTTGAGGATTTTGTTCAAACTTTTTTAAAACTTGCCAAGTGTTATCTGTTGAACCATCATCTACCGCGAGTATTTCCAGTTTATCTTTTGGGTAATCAAGATTAAGAAGAGAGTCTATTGTTTTTGAGACTGTCAATTCTTCATTCCAGCAAGGGACAATGATTGAGACTTTTGGATAAAAAGAAAGTCCTTCTTTTATCATTTGGTTTTCTTTCTTTATTGTTTTTCTGTGTTCAAGATATGTAACCAAAATAAACACTTCAAAATATAGTGATGTAAAAAGGAATACATATGTAATTGTGTGACTTATATCTGGCATTATCTAAGTTCTGCTTTATAAACTTCCTTTGTTTTTTGGTATAGTTTTTGTTGAACCTCTTCTATTTCTTCTGATGTTAGGGTTTTATCTGGACTTCTATAAGTGATATGGTATGTGTAGCTGATTTTATCCTTACCAAATTTACTTTCGTTTTCATATTTATCCATCAGAGAGACTTCCTCAACCATATTACCTCCAATTTCCCTTATTATATCAAAATAATCATTTGGTATAAAACTCTTATCTACAACAAATGAAATATCTCTCTCTGCTTTTGGATACTTGCTCACCTCAACATACTTGTTGCCAAGTTTTAATTGTTTTTTAACTCTTTCATCTTCTGACCAGAAAAGTCTTATATCTGGCACCTCCATACTTATTATGGCAAGTCTTTCAAGCCCAAATCCAAAAGCCCAACCGTTATAGCCAGTAAGACCCATTTTTTCAAGAACGGATTTTTTAGGCATACCTCCACCCATAATCTCTATCCACTGGTCATTTATCATTACTTCTATTTGAAGTGACGGATCTGTGTATGGGAAAGTATCTTCTAAAAATCTGTATTTTACATCTTTACCAAAAAGGGTTTCTACTATTTCAGATAAAACCTCTTTTAGTTTTTCAATCGGCATTATGCCTTTACTATCATCTTGTAGAAACAAGGCTCCCATCTGGTGAAATATATTCATATGTCTTCTGTCAATCTCATCTTTTCTATAAACTTTTCCAAAACACAAAACACCTAGATCTTTTTTCTCTTCTATATCTTTTTTTATATCCGGATGATTTAGGTAGTAATACCACATTACAGTATCGTGGGTCCTTAGGACATTTTTTTCATCCATATAGTATGTATCAGATTTGCTCCTTGCTGGGTGATCTTGTGCAAAATCAAACAAATCAAAAAGGATTGTTGTTGGAATAACCTCCGGAATATCTATTTGATCAAATTCTTTTAGAGATTTGACAGATTTGACCATTTTTGTCATTTCAAAAAGGGGACTGCCTTCTGTTCTAGAAAGGTCAGCCATAGAAATATACCTCTTTATACGAAGAGCTTCAAAATCATTTCTTTGTTCAAAGTTGGCTTTTATGGTTGCTTCCTCTGTTTTGTCTATTTGTATGAGTCTATTCATCTTATTTAAGTTAATTTTTATACTATACAATATACAAGAAAAATGACTATTTTTCAAGGGTTTCTTGTTGTTTTCTGTGATAAAATTTATACAGGTATGGAAAAAATCATTAATACTGTTATTTGTATTTTTTTGATGCTTTTTACTGATTTGAATCCATTGTTGTTAATTACACCATTTAGAGATGGTTTAAATTCACTACTTGTTCATAATTTATCATTCAGAATCTGTTTCGTATCATCTTTTTTTGTCGTAGCTACTTTTATTATTTTTTATACAATAAAAGAGGAATCGAAGAGGGTATAGGAACCCTCTTTTCTATTTGACTTTTTACTGTCTTTGGTGGTATAATATAAGTAGTGTAAGTTTCTCGGGTTTTTAGCAAAATTCGCCTTAAAAAGAGTTATCTCATTAAGTCAAAGTAGCATTAAATTAGAGAGTTAGTCGCCTTACATCTTTTAAAATAAAGACTAAGTAAAAATTGCAATGGCAACAAAATTGTATGTGGGAAATCTCCCATATAGCGTTACAGACGCAAAATTAAAAGACATATTCTCACAAGCTGGAACAGTCTCATCAGCTAGTATTATATTAGATAGATCTATGGGTAATAGATCAAAAGGTTTCGGTTTCGTTGAAATGGAAAACGATGCTGATGCTCAAAATGCTATATCAATGTTTAACGACAAAGATATGGAAGGTAGAAAACTTGTTGTAAATGTTGCTCGTCCTCCAGTGGAGAGAGCTCCAAGAACAGGTGGTTATAACAGAGGTGGCGACAGAGGTGGTAGAAACTGGTAATAACTAACTCTACTTTTATAGTAAACAAAAATCGCTTGAAAAGGCGATTTTTGTTATTATTTAAATTATGAAATATTTTTTTATCATTGCTACTGTTTGTGTTTTAACAACCTTTATTACTTTTCTGGTTGTGTCAAATAAAACAAAGGAAAAGGTTGGTGAAAAATTTTTTATCACTCTTGGTGGTCAAAAGTTTGAAACAGAAGTGGTGCAAGATGAATCCTCTATGGCAAAAGGCCTTTCTTTTAGAGATGGTATTTGTCAGTATTGTGCAATGCTTTTTGTTTTTGATAAAGAGGGAGATTATAGGTTTTGGATGAAAGATATGAAATTTAGTATAGATATAATATGGCTTGATAAAGATAAGAGGATAATATATAGCAAAGAAAATCTAGATCCCAACACCTATCCAAATAGTTTCGGGCCAAATGAACCAAAAGCTTTGTATGTCCTGGAAGTTTTATCTGGAACTTATAAAAAGTTGAACTTATCAAACGGTCAAAAAGTATCATTTTAAAAATTTTTAGAGTTTTTAAAAAAGTTTTATTAAAAGTCTTTATTTTAATAGCTATTTTTATAAAAAATTTTACAAATATTTTTTTTTATTTTACAAAGAGTTTTTTTTCAAGTTGTCCACTGTTTTTTTAATTTTTTTTGAGAAATTTGATGTAAAATTATCTTCACCTAACAGTTTTTTGTGAATTTTTAATAAAAAATATCAACTTTTTGTTAAAAAAAGCAGATTTTTAGGTTGTTTATAAGAAAAAATAACAATATCTTCAATTTATGAGTATAACTATTAAAAGGTTTGATGGAACAAAGGTTCCATTTAATGCAGACAAGATAAACAAATCAATAGAGAGAGCTTGTGCTGGTTTGGCTGACCCTATCTCAAAGGTTACGCAGATAGCTACTGAAACCAGACTGACTTTATACGATGGTATAACAACAGAAGAGATAGATCGCGCAACCATAAATGCAGCTGTTCAAAATATAAAAGAAGATATTGGTTTTGATAAAGTTGCAGTTAGGCTACTTTTGAAAACTGTTTATAGAAAAGTTTTAGGTGATTATGATAAAGATGATCATCTTGATTTGGTTAAAAAGCATAAAGAAGGTTTTTTGAAATATATAGAAAAAGGTGTTGCTGACGGTAGATTAGATGAAAGAATGAAAAATTTATTTAACACTGAAGAACTTTCTTCTTTTTTAAACATTGAAAGAGATGAGATGTTTACTTATGCTGGTCTTGATGGTTTGTTAAATAGATATGCTTTGAAAAATACAGATCAAAGTCCTCGTGAGACTCCACAGTATTTTTTTATGAGACTTGCTATGGGACTCTCCTTTAATGAAAAGAATCCAACAGAGATGGCTAAAAAGTTTTATACAAAAATGTCAAAACTTGAATATCTAGCTGGCGGTTCAACAAATCTAGCGGCAGGAACTCCAAAACCAGCTTTGTCAAATTGTTTTCTGCTTGAAATACACGATGATATGGGACATATTGCAAAATCTGTTTCTGATGTAATGTTGCTTTCAAAATCTTCCGGTGGTATTGGCGCTTCCATAACAAAACTTCGTGCCTCTGGTTCTCCTCTTATGTCTAACAATGGTATCTCGACTGGCCCAACACCTTTTGCAAAGATTATAGATACTGCTATAAGAGCGATTCAAAGAGGTGGAAAGAAAAAAGGAGCGCTTTGCTTTTATATGGAAAATTGGCATATAGATTTTCCAGAATTTTTGGACTGGAAGCATAATGCAGGTGATGACTATATGCGTATGAGAACAGCAAATACTGCCGTTTTTATCTCTGATGAGTTTATGAAAAGGGTTGATACTGGAGAGGATTGGTATATGTTTGATCCAAAAGAGACGGCTGATCTAAATGAGCTTTATGGAAGCCAGTTTTCTAAGAGATATAAAGAATATATACAAATGGCAGAAGAGGGTAAAATGAGAGTTTTCAAAAAAGTTCCGGCAAAAGAGCAGTTTAGAAAAATACTAGTAGCTCTTCAAACAACTTCTCACCCTTGGCTTACTTGGAAAGATGCTATAAATCTAAGGGCGCTCAATAACAACACTGGAACTATACATATGTCTAACTTGTGCACAGAGATTTGTTTGCCACAAGATAAAGATCATATTGCTGTTTGTAACTTGGCTTCACTTAACCTTGCTTCTCATATAAGAAACAAAGAGGTTAACTGGGGTAAACTTGAAGAGTCTGTAAGACTTGCTATAAGGCAACTTGATAACCTTATAGATATAAATGTTTTGCCGATTGTTGAAGCTGAAAGATCTGATAAAGAAAATCGTGCTATTGGTTTGGGGGTAATGGGATTTGCTGATGCAATAGAGCAACTTGGAATGTCCTATGACAGTATTTACGCAGCCGATTTTGCGGATAGAATATTTGAATTTATTTCATATATGGCGATAGATGAAAGTGCTAATTTGGCAAAAGAAAGGGGAAGTTATATTAACTTTGAAGGTTCAATGTGGTCAAAGGGTAAAGTTCCTTTTGATACTTTGGATATTTTGGAAAGGGAAAGAGGTGTGGCTATTTCTGTAAATAAGGAAAGTAGGCATAAGGGACTTAACTGGAATTTACTTCGTGAAAAAGTTAAACAGGGTATGAGAAATGCAACTCTTCTTGCTATTGCTCCAAATGCAAATATTGGTTTGGTTGCCGGAACAACTCCTGGCATAGACGCTAGATTTGCACAGGTCTTTTCTAGAAATAAAATATCTGGAAAATACCTTGATATAAATCACAATTTAGTAAAGGATCTTGTTAATATTGGAATTTGGGATTCAGTAAAAGATAAAATAATAGAAAGTCAGGGAGATATAGCAGATATAGCTGGTATTCCTCAACATCTAAAAGATTTGTATAAAACATCTTTTACAACTTCACCTCTTTCATATATTGAAGTTGCTGCTAGGGCTCAAAAATGGGTTGACCAAGCCCTTTCAAGAAATATGTATTTGGAAACAAGGGATATTGATGAGACGATGGATATATATAAAACTGCTTGGAAAAAAGGCGTTAAGACAACATATTATCTACACATGAAGCCAAGACACACAGCAGAGCAATCGACTGTTGCTGTAAACAAAGCTGTAAAAATCGGAAAGGTTGGGTTTGGTGCCATAGCTTCTTTGGGAAGTTCACCGGCTTTTTCAATGCCACTTCAAAAATCTTTGGAGGTATCAGATGAAGTTTTAAAAGAAACAACTGCTCCTGTTGCTGAAACTATAAAAGAAGTGCCTGTTTTACAAACAACAAATGTTGCAGTCTCTGAACCTATTAAAAGTCCAATACAAGATGTTGAAATCAAAAAAGAAGAACCTGTTGCGGTTTTGGTAAAAGAGAGTAATATAATTGCACCGGAGGATCCGGCAGACGACGCCAATGTTTGCATCGCTTGTCAGTAACAAATGTTACAAATATATCCCGCTAAAGCATAATTTTAGAGCACGGATAAATTTTTACTAGTAATTAAAATTAATTTTTTAAAAAATATGTCACTAATAGGAAAAGCATCACCAGAAGATATGAACTTACATCCACTAAACTACAAGTGGGCATACGATCTATACAATCAAGCAGTTAGAAACACTTGGTTTCCACACGAAATTGCTTTAAAAGAAGATTTGGAAGATTTTGAAAAGATGACAGATGATGAGCGTCATGCTGTAAAGTTTCTAATGGCGTTTTTTAACCCCGCAGAACTTATTGTAAACCGTTCTATTGCCCTTGGTATTTATCCATATCTAAAATCTCCAGAGTGTCATCTCTACCTTGCAAAACAGATGTGGGAAGAAGCAAACCATTGTGTAGCTTTTGAATATGTGCTGGAAACATTTCCTTTTGATAGAGAAAAAATATTTAACCTTCACCTTGAAGTAGGTTCTATGAAAGCCAAGGAGGATTATATAAACAAATATATGAAGAGAATGACAGAAGATTCTCTTGATATAACTACAACAGAAGGAAAGAAAGATTTTATCAGAAATCTTGTTGCTACAAATATTGTTATGGAGGGTATTTGGTTTTACTCTGGTTTTATGGTGGCACTATCTTTTAGACAAAGAAATCAGTTGAGGAATTTTGGCTCAATGATAAACTGGGTTTTGAGAGATGAGTCGCTTCACTTGAAGTTTGGAATGAATCTAGTTCACAATATTTTAGAAGAAAATCCAGATCTTTTGACAGAAGAGTTTGCCGCAGAGATAAGAAATATTGTTATAGAGGGAGTTGATAAAGAGGTGGATTATAACAAAGACTTGTTTCCAAATGGAATATTGGGTCTAAACTCTGACTATGTAAATCAGTATGTACAGTATGTGGCAGATAGGAGACTTGAAGAGCTTGGTCTTCCAAAATATTACAATGCTACAAATCCAGCAAAATGGATGTCAGCAGCGACAGATGTTTACGAGCTTGTAAACTTCTTTGAAGCGCAAAATACTAGCTATGAGGTTGATGTAAAATCAGCAGAAACAAAGAAAGAGGAGTAATTTTGATAAATTAAAAAAGGGGCTAAGCCCTTTTTTGTTAATTTATTTTTCAGTTTGTTTAGTGAAAATTACAACAGTAAAAACTATTATTAGTCCACAAAATAATAGTACAGTAAAAACTCCAATATAATGTTTTATTTCAGTCTTTTTATTGCGCTGTTTATTTCTATTTATTTTCATATAAATAATAAATGTTGCAATAAAAAAGTTTATTAAAAAATAAGTAATCAAAAGATCTATTATATCCATACTACGACAAATTTAATCATATTTTTAGATTACAGGTCAAGTGCTTGGCTTTTGATACTATTGATATAATATTTATATAAAATTTAAAAAACAGATCATAATGATAAATTCCATAGTATACATAGACGCTTCAAATTTGAAATTTGGAATTAAACAGAGTAATTGGGAGCTTGATTATAAAGTTTTTAGATCTTGGCTTCGTGATAAATTTTGTGCCTCTCGAGCTATATTATTAAAACAAACAAATGTGCCGATTGTCATTTTAGATGATTTTATTGAAAAATTAAAGTCTAAAATGAAAAAGCCCCCAGATATGCCGTAACATATCAAGGGTCTTTTTCTTGTTTATAAATACAGTATAACAAAATAAAAGTTTATGTCAATGTTAAAAATCTGATATAATTAAATTAAATATTGATAATTATTAAAAAAAATAAAATGAAAAAAATAAAAGTTGCCATAAACGGCGCGGGTAGGATAGGAAGAGCTTTTTTAAAAATTGCTGAAAAGAGAGATGATTTGGAAGTTATTGCCTTAAATGATCTTGGAAATATAGATAACATTGCTTATCTTTTAAAATACGACACAGCTTATGGAAGAAGTGGTCTTGATATCAAGGTTTCAGAAGATAAAAAATCTATGAAAATAAATGGTAGAGAAGTTAAATTTGTTTCAGAGAAAGATCCAAAAAATCTTCCGTGGAAAGATTTGGATGTTGATGTTGTTGTAGAGTCAACAGGATTTTTTACAAGTTATGATTCTGCAAGGGCTCATGTGGAGGCTGGTGCAAAAAAAGTTGTTATATCTGCTCCAGCAAAAGATGATCCTGTCTTGGAGACTGATGGAATGATCCTCATGGGAGTAAACTGCGATACTTTGAAAGATAAAGTTGTTACTTCAAATGCCTCTTGTACAACAAACGCTGGTTCACCTGTTATCTCTATTTTACACAAAGAGATTGGTATTGAAAAAGCTATACTAAACACTACTCACGCTTATACAGGTAGTCAGTCTATTGTAGATGGTCCAAATGCTAAAGATTTTAAAGAGGGCAGAGCAGGTGCCTGTAATATGGCTCCGACTTCAACAGGTGCAGCCAAGGCGACTGCAAAAGTCATAACAGATCTAAAAGGTAAGTTTGATGGTATCTCTGTTCGTGTTCCTGTCATAGCTGGATCTGTCGCTGATATAACTTTTATTGCAAAGAGAAATACGACAGTTGAAGAAGTGAATGATATATTAAGAAGAGCTTCTAAAGAAAAACATTGGCAAAAAATATTCTCTGTTGTTGAGGATCCTGTTGTTTCAAGTGATATATTAGGACTTCCATACGCTTCCATAGCAGATCTTGGACTTACAAAAGTGGTTGACGGAAATCTTGTAAAAGTAATGGCTTGGTATGACAATGAGATGGGATACACTCACTCACTTGTGGAGCATGTGGTAAAGACTGGTAGTTTTTTGTAGAAATTATGAAAATGGAGAATCCTAATAAACAAGAAATATTAAATCCTAAAAAAATATTTCTTTATTATCTAGATAAAGTTGATCTTAATACTCCTCACACTATTTCTGATTTAGAATTTACCTTCGGTTTAAATTGGAAGATACTTAAACTATTTCTGGATGAATTTACGATTTATTCAAAAGATGGTGAAAAAATTACAATAAAAGAAATTACAATAAAATCAAAGGAATTGTCATCACCAGAATCTGAAAGTGATGAATCGTCAAATACTCAAGAGGGTGATATGACCCAAGATGAAATAGATAAGGTTGTAAGTTTTTTTTACTCCATATCAAAAGATAGATATGGGAACAAAATAAAAAAATATCGTTCACTTACTTATAAACATGTAGAAAGAACATTTTCTAAAGAGGATAAAATATTATTAGGAAAGTTTATGCAAAAAGGTTTGGTTCATAATATTGAAGGTAAGTTGGTTTTAACATCTTGGATTCGAATATATAGACCTCATAATTTAGTCAACAAATATCCCTATCCGGATCCAGATCTTGATCTATAATTTAATTGTGTTTTTTTAGGTTAATTATTGTATAATTAACCTATGAAAATATACATTGCATCAGATCATGCTGGGTTTGAGTTAAAAGCTTTTTTGAAAAGCCGGTTTTCTGATAGTGGGATGAGAGTTCTTGATCTTGGCCCAGATGATTTTGTGCTTGAAGATGACTACCCAGATTATATATCAAAAGTAGCAAGAGAGGTGTCAAAAGATTCTGAAAGTAAGGGGATTGTTATAGGATATTCTGGGCAAGGTGAGGCAATAGTTTCAAACAGGTTTTCAAATGTGAGAGCTGTTGTGTATTATGGTGGAGATAAAAATATTTTAAGACTTTCAAGGGAACACAACGACGCAAATGTTATATCACTCGGAGCACATTTCCTAGATAAAGAAGAAGCTTACCAAGCAGTATCTTATTGGCTTAAGACAGAATTTTCTCATGAGGCAAGACATATTCGCAGAATAAACGAAATAGAAGAATATCCAAATTAAAATGCATCAAATTATACCAGCAATAATAACAAAGGATCTTAAAGATTTAGAAAGGCAAGTCTCCCTTGTAAAAGATTTTGTATCAAAAGTTCAAGTTGATATTTGTGATGGTGTTTTTACTCGATCAAAAACATGGCCTTTTACAGATGAAATTATTTTTGAAAAAATAACAAATGAAGAAATCGGTTTGCCTTTTTGGGAGGATGTTGATTATGAAGCACATCTTATGGTCAAAGAGCCCGAAAAGTATGTTGACGGTTTGGTAAAAGCTGGATTTTCAACAGTGATTTTTCAAGTTGAATCTGATTTTAATAAGGACTCTTTGATAGAAAAACTAAAATCTGCTTCTATAAAAATCGGAGCTTCTATAAAACCGGAAACTCCAAATGAAAAGATATTAGAACTGGTTGAAAATATAGATTTTATACAGATAATGGGTAACGATAATCTGGGAGAGCACGGTCTTTCAATTCAAAAGGAAGCTTTGGAAAAAGTAGAATTTTTTAGAAGTAAATTTCAAGAAATGGAAATATCTTTTGATATAGGTGTAAATAACAAAACCATAAAAGACCTTTTTGATCTTGGTGTAAATAATTTTGTATGTGGAGGTTATATCTTTGAAAACGAAAATCCTGTTTTTTCTATAAATAATCTTAAAGATATAATAAAAATTTAATTTAGTCTCTAAAATTATGATTTGGTGGGATAGGTATCAATTTGTCCACATATTTTATTATGATGTTTGTATCTTTGTTATATAATAATATGTGATGCTTACTCCTGAAAAAATAGATTTTTTGAAAGAAAAGGCGACTGATATAAGAGTTTCTATAATAGAAATGCTGTTTAATGCTGGTTCTGGGCATTCTGCTGGGCCTTTGGATATGGCTGATATTTTTACCGCTTTATTTTTTGAGATATTAAATATTGATTATCAAAATCCTTTTTGGGAAGATCGTGATAGATTGGTTTTATCAAATGGACATATTTGTCCTGTCTATTATGCTACTTTGGCTCACATAGGATATATTCCAATGTCTGAACTTAAAAGTTTAAGAAAATTTGGTTCAAGACTTCAAGGTCATCCTCACAGAGATTTCTTGCCTTTTTTGGAGACATCTTCTGGGCCTCTTGGATCTGGTTTATCACAGGCTGTTGGTATGGCTCTTGCTCTAAAAATGGATAAAGGCAGAGATGTAAATCAATTTGTCTATTGTCTTTTAGGAGACGGTGAATTAAACGAAGGTCAAAACTGGGAAGCTATGATGCTTGCCTCAAAAGAAAAGCTTGGAAATCTGATTTGTATAATAGACAGAAACAATATTCAAATAGATGGTTTTACAGAAGATGTTATGCCGATGGAATCTCTTTTTCATAAATTTGAAAGTTTTGGTTTTCATGTTGAGGAAATAGACGGACATAATTTTAATGAAATATATGATGCTATAAACAGAGCCAAGGCGGTTTTCAATGGTCCAAGTGTCATTATTGCAAGAACTATTGCTGGTAAGGGTGTTTCCTATATGGAAAGAGATTTTAAATGGCACGGGACACCTCCTGGTGTTGTAGATATGGAAGGTGAACCAGACAAAAACGAACAGGTAAAAATTGCTTTAAATGATTTGCGAACTTTGTATGGTGAAATAGAAAGTGAGCATAAATAAAAATATGTCAAAAATAAAACTTAATCCAAAGATTTTTAATAAAGATGTAGAACAGATTCCAATCAGAAAAGGGTTTGGAGAGGGTTTGCTTATTGCTGGAGAAAAATATCCAAACATTGTTGGTTTGTGTTGTGACCTGACAGAATCAACATTTATGCACCTATTTAAAGAAAAATTTCCAGACAGGTTTGTGGAGATAGGTATAGCTGAACAAAATATGGCCTCTGTGGCTTCTGGGCTTTCGGCTATGGGCAAATTGCCGTTCATCTCATCTTATGCAATGTTTTCTCCTGGTAGGAATTGGGAGCAAATAAGGACTACTATTTGTTACAATGACAGACCTGTTATAATCGTAGGTTCTCACGCCGGACTTTCAGTTGGGCCAGATGGTGGAACTCACCAAGCGCTTGAAGATATTGCAATAACCAGAGTTATACCAAATATGGTAGTTGTCTCTCCGTCAGATGCAATAGAGGCAAAAAAAGCGGTCTTGGAGTTGGCAAAAATGGCTAAACCCGCATATCTCCGTCTTGCAAGAGAGAAAACGCCAGTCATAACGACAGAACAAACTCCTTTTGAAATTGGAAAAGCTAACGTCTTTTTTGGAGATGAAAATGCAGATGTTACCATTATTGCCACCGGTTCTGTTGTTTACAAATCCATCATAACAGCTGAAAGTCTAAGGGAAGATGGTATAAATGTTAACGTTATTAATCTGCACACAATAAAACCTTTGGATACTGAAACAATATTAAGCGTTGTTAAAAAAACTAATGCTGTTGTAACGGTTGAGGAACATCAGATATTTGGTGGTATGGGTTCTGCTGTATGTGAATTTTTGTCTTCAAATTATCCTGTGCCGGTTGAGATGATTGGTGTTAGAGATAGTTTTGGTCAGTCAGGAAAACCCGAAGAGCTTCTTTCTCACTATGGCATAGATGAGAATTCAATAGAAAAAGCTGTAAGAAAAGTTTTAAAAAGGAAATAAAAATCAGGCCTTATTTGCCTGCTTTTTCTTTTTAGGTGGTATTTGTGGAATTATTTGTGTTTTACCAGATCTTGTTTTCATTCTGGTGCCAATTGTATATAATATATGTTTGATATCTTCAATTGATAACATTAACTTTTTCCTCTAAGAATTTGTAGTATTTTTGCTTGAGGCGATAACCTCTTATTTCTCTTTGATCTTGAAGCTTTGATTGTTGCAAAACCAATAGGTTTTTTTCTCGGTTCTCCATTTCTGCCTGTATAAATTTCTACCTTATGTTTAGATACTCTCAATTCATTAGGATTTATTCTATATTGTTGACATATAATCTGTAAAATTTGAACTATTTTTTCTCTATTCATCCGTACCAACTATAACATAAAATATGATTTTTTTTAAATCTCTTTTAAAAAATTAAAAAACCGTCCAGATAGGACAGTATTAGTACCCTCCCACCTCAATGGGTGGGTAAGTACTCTTAAATATATTTTTGTACGCGCAGAGGGATGTACCCAACCACCCTCCCACCTCAATGGGTGGGTAAGTACAAGCTGGTCTAGGACAAATTAAGGTCGCTGAGTACCCAACCACCCTCCCACCTCAATGGGTGGGTAAGTACAAGTGATTTTTGTGGTTTTCTGAGTTCAGATGATGTCTCCATCATAGACTCAGCTTCATTTCTCCTAGGCTCACTGTGGCCTAGGGACGGCCCGGGTACGGGGGCATAGGCAAGATCTAAAACCTTGCCTGCTGTTTGAAACCTGAGAAAAATATCTTTTCCATCCGAAAATGGATGATATCTATCTCAGATCCTGTTTAAGAAGATAACATAGCTGAATGGTGGTGTCAAATTGACAATATTATTATATTGTGATAGAAAAAAATTGGAGTGAACATTGAAAAAGCCAAATAAAACTGTTAAAAATGTTGGATATTTAACTTTTATACAGAAAATTGATGTTGATGAGGGGCAGTTTAGTATTCTTTATAATCTTTCAAAAACAATGATATTTTTGTGGAATCTAGCCATCTTTGAAGCTCAAAAATGGCTAACCACGAACATTATTATAAAAGAAATATTAAAGGCTGGTATGTCAACTGATGATTTACTGTCATCGGTATCTTATTTAATATCGGTTTCTAATTCCTCTGAATCTAATTCCTCTGAAAGAGGTATTACTATTGTAAGAAAAAAAACTGTCACAGCTTTTAATTTTAATTATTGGCTGTCAGATATATCATCAAGAACTAGAATATCTTTTGAAAATAAATATATTCGCTTGTCTGATATAAATCAAGATCTTTGTAGACAACTTTTGGTTTTGCTTGCTGGTAGTTATCAATCGTATTTTGAATTGATTAAAAACGGTGATACGAAAGCTAAAAAACCAAGACCAAAAAATCTTGAAGAAGTGGGTTTTCAAATACTCACTTGGTCAACTGCTGTACTTGAAAGAAATATTATAAAGTTGCCTGTTGGTAATGGTGAAAGGTTAGAAATACATGTACCAGATAGACTTTTATCTCAGATATTTAATAAGGGTATTGTTTATGTTAGTGTTTTTAGAAAAGACAATCAGTTTTTCTTAAAAGTTGTGGTCAAAAATGAATTACCAGCAATGAAAGAAAATGTTAATTTTATAAGAGCCATCGATCTTGGCGCTGGAGATGTGGCAGTTTTTGACTCTGATGGGTCAAGATTTCTTATCCCAGCTAGGAGATCTGATAAACATTGGACTCCTGAGATTAAACAAGTTAGAGATAGAATGGCAAAGTGCAAAAAAAATTCAAGAGCTTATAATAGGAGATTGAAAGGTTTCCATAATATTCATCGTAAAGGTGAAAACCAACGTCGTGATTATCAAAGAAAATTAGCTAAAGCTCTTTGTGAAGATAAAGTTGACTGTATAGTTGTATCAAAAGCTGATACGCGTTTGGGGCTTGCTCAGAGTGAAGATGGATCAAAAAAACAACACTCTGGAGTGCAGCAAACTGGATATATGCATAGATTACTTATTTTTATAAAAGAAGCTGCTTCTAAAAAAGGTATTATTTTTATTGAAGAACCTGATCCTAAAAGAGTTGGTAGTATTGATGATCCGTCGTCTAAATTTAATGCAGCTAATACTTTATTAGAATCTGTTTTGAAAAAGTTTAACATTCAACCGCCAAATAGATCTGATATTAAAGATAAGAAATTTTCTTTTGTTTCTTCTTCTGGTGCTGGAGAATATAAAGGTAATCGTGAAGAAAAACGGGAATTTATAAATACAAGTGTTATTGAGGCAAATAAAACCCCTTT
>CAYLWA010000004.1:0-12650 GCA_964387335.1 uncultured Candidatus Saccharibacteria bacterium
TTTGGTAGTTTTTCTTGAAACTTAGTCAATTCTGTAAATTTTACAACTGGATCATTAAATTCAATAGACCCGCCTATTTCATTTGTTAAACGAACCCAAGATATATCTCGTTTAAGTGTTCCGTCTATATTAAATACAATTGCTTTAAACATATCTAATTATTTTTCTTTAAATAGTCCTCCATTAATATTACATCTTGTTTATCTTTTTCTCTTGGAAGATGTTTTTTATATTCTAAATAATCTCTCACATACATAAAAGGAATACCCTCTATAACCTCTGCTCTATCGATTAAATATTGAGTTGAGTACATATAGTCTTTCCAGTGCAGATTTGTATAACATTCCACATCATCTTTTCTTAACATTTTACATATGAATACTCTTTTAGAATCCCATTTCCTTTTCCATCCTCTTTTTCTCAACTCTTTATATAGATACTCATCAATTAAAATATCTATATCCTTAGATTCCCTTATTCCATTAACTTCCATAACAGCACTACCATATACAATATAATGACCTAAAGGAAAATCGAGACTTTTAATTTTGGAAATTAAATTCATAGAAGTATTATACATCAAAAAAACCAGGGTCACTAAGAACAAAAGTTTTTGTTATAAGATTTCATTCAGATTAAACAAAAAAACAATGCGCGGGCGACCGGATTTGAACCGGCGACCTCTGTCGTGACAGGACAGCGCTACTAACCAGCTGAGCTACGCCCGCATTTTTATATATTTTTCAAACACCTTTTTCTTTCTATTGAGGTAAAGGCTTAAATCTTCACCATAGCTACTATTATACATAAAATTATATAATTTCAAAGACCCTTTAATACTATATACCAACCTATAATAATTTCCAAAACCCTTACGAACAATCCCGTTACTGATACCAAACTCTTTTAATCTAAAACTTAATGAATCTAAAAATAACTTTGAACAAGATGTAAAAACAGTCTGTATTGCAAGTGTTTTTGTTTTTCTTTCTTTATGCACCAAACCAACCCAAACATTCCCATCACCATCAAAATAACCCCTAACAAAATCCCTTAAATACTTATCTGGAATATTAGGAACAGATAAGCTTTTGGTTTTCCTAACACCATAACCTAATTTTTTCAAATCATTACACATTTCTATACTACCTATCTGTAAACGATATTGCTTTTTAGCAAAAGTATTTTTGGATATCCTAAAACTTATTTTATGATTAGAACCTATTTCTTTTTTTATTCTTCTTAACAAAGACCCGTCAACAATTTCTATGCACCAAAAATTACCACCTCTATTATTTATTGTTATATAACCATCAGCAGCAAAAAATCCTAAAATATAAGACATTTTAGATGACCATTTCTTAAAAAAATCTTTATTTACTTTTTTATATATAGGCACATTTTAATTATAACATTTGACAGGTTATTTACCTAACCATTTATAAAAAGACTGAAATTTTATCGTCGTCACTCCAAAATTTTTAAGCACCAGATTGGCGACAAAAGCTGGTGCGCTCATAAACTGCCAATCTGTTCGATCCCCACACGCAACACTGTGTGTTGCTCTCCTTTACTTTGTGTCGGAGGTGGGGATCGAACCCACGACCCCAGGCTTATGAGTCCTGTGCTCTACCGACTGAGCTACCCCGACAAGTATCCTAAAATATACCAAAAAAAATCAAAAAGGGCAAAATTATTTTGATTTAAATTCATAAACACCGTTCCAAGAGGTTGGTGGATTTTCTTTCAAAACAAGACATCTTTCGTAAAAAACTTTACTTGCAAGATCATTATATTTAAGATAATTTTCATTAAACAAATCACCCGCCTTAGAAAAGTCTCCAGAAATATACAATTCCATTGCTTTATTAAAACCTTCTATCATATTTAAAGTATTTTCATCTCTACAAGTAATAAGCTCATATATCTTTTTTGGCTCTTTTTTACCTTTAACAATAACATTATCTATAAACCTAAAAATAAACCTAACATCATTTTTTAATTTTTCATAAATAGATAAACTAACCAGACATTCAGTTCCATATATCTTATTTAACCCTTCAAGTCTTGATGCAAAGTTTACTTCATCACCCATCACAGTGTAGTTAAACCTATTTTTTGAACCCATATTGCCAACAACCATTTCACCTAAATTTAAACCCATACCAATTTTAATTTCTGGAAAATTCAAACCTACAAGTTCCCTATTTAATTCTTTTAGTTTCAAAGACATAGAGATAACAGAAAGGCAAGCGCAGGAAACCTTGTCTTCGTTTTCAACTGGCGCACCCCAAAAAGCCATTATGGCATCACCTATATATTTATCAACAACACCTTTGTTCTCCATTATAATATCAGTCATTGAAGTTAAATATTTATTTAAAAGCTCAGTTAAATCCTCTGGTTTTAATTTTTCTGAGATACTTGTAAAGTCTCTTATGTCAGAGAAAAACACCACCATTTCTTTTTTTTGGCCACCCAATACCAGTTTCTCTGGACTTTTTATCAAATCTTCAACAACATTTGCAGTTAAATAATACTGAAACATATTTTTTATAAACTTCTTCTCTTTGGATTCTTCCATATATCTAACCAAAATAGATAAAACACTGGAAAGTATAAAAGCTAAAACAATTATGATGTTTGGTATAAGTATATAGTTTGAAAAACAGATGATTGTAAATATATTTATAAAAATGAAAATACAGAAAAGAAAAAATATTGTCTTCAAAAAACTTCTAATCTTTTTAATTATTAAAATCGGTATAATACTAAAAATACAAATTAAGATAAATGACAATGAAGTGGGTATATTTTTAAAAAAATTACCAGACAAGATGGTTTGTAATATGTTGGCCTGAATCTCAACACCAGATATAATACCAAAAGGAGTGTGAAAAAAGTCGTGAAGATCAGGTGATGTTGCTCCTATTAAAACTATCTTATCTTTGAAAAAATCTCTTGATACCTTACCATTGTAAACATCTATAAACGGAATGTTTGGAAAAGTCTTAGCTTTACCAACATAATCTATTTTTAAAATTTCCGGTAGTTTTTCTTCTGATCCAGACAAAGAGACAGAAAAGCTGGGTTTGTCTTTTATATATGGTCTAAAATCTCTGACAACACCATCACGATCAACAAAAATATTTGCAAAGCCAATACTATTTCCAACAAAAATAGGTTCTATCGTTTTTTCAAGTCTATCATCAAACTGAAAAGGTAGGATTAGTTTCTGGTTAGAAGTTTTTTTGATTTTTTCAATTACATTTTGAAAATACAAATCATCTGTTTTTCCGTATATAGAATTATCCACAAAAGCCACGTCAAAACCCACCGCTTTTGCATACTGTAACTTTTCTAAAACTTCAGAAAAATATTTTCTTTGTATTGGCCACCCAGAAAGATCTGTGATTGATTTGTTGTCCAAAGCAACTATCACTATTTCAGAGATTGGCTTGTTTTGAATAAACAGAAAATCATAAAACCTATCCTGCCAACTTTTAGTAAAAACAATAAAGAAAGATAAACTTGTGAAAATTATAGTAAAAATAAAGACAAGTATATATGAAAAATTTTTACTGACCATATTGGTAAGTTGAAGTATCGACAAAATCTTTAACGGTTACAGCCCTATCCTTTGTTGCTGTTTCTTTATTATTGTTTGTAATTGAAATAGGATAAACTCCCGGTGAAATGTCTGGAATTATAAAGCTTAAATTATTATCATCTCTTATTGTTAAACTAGAAATATCAACTGTGTATCCTCCAAAAGTTAAACTTACGATTTTGGAAAATCCAGACCCTTTCAAATAAATCATATCACCTGAATAAACATCTGTTGGATTAACACTTGTTATGGAAATAGAAGTAGTGACTACTCCACCACCTCCACCTAAACCAACATTTGATGAATTTGTTACTGTTCTTGAAGGAGAGTTAGTTGTATTTATAGTGGTAGTTGTTGTAGAGGTGTCAGTATTTGTATTTTGGGATCTATTTTCTAAATCACTGTAAATAGTCGGAAAATCATTATTATTATAAATATACCAAGGATCTTTTATATCAGAATCTGTCAGAGGGCCAAGTATAACATTGCCGTTTTTATCAATATACGCTTTGTTTGAAGCCTTAACCAAAACTGCTCTGTTATAAAACCTCTCTCTTGTATTTACATCAACTGGCACAAATAAAACGGTCCCCTCTGAAACAAAAAGATAAGTTGTTCCTTTTAAAAGGTATATACCAAAAGATGTTCCTCTAACAATAGCAACGGCATTATTTGTTTCTACTTCATAAGACTGACCATCTTTAAAGACTTTCTTGACCCTAGACCAACTTTTTCCCGATTCCAAAAAAACTTTGCTTGTATTCTCATCAACCTGTAAAGCTTTAAATTTTGAAGAATAATCAAGAACAGTGATACTACCATACAAGTCTTCTATAATAGCTCTACCAGTTTTTGAAGTTGTGATAATATCACCAACTAAAATATCTTTTTTGTCAGAAGTAATCTCATATTCAGATTCTTTGTTTAAATGAAAAACTGATTTTTCTAAAACTGTAACATTGAAAATATCACTTTTTTTATCTTCAACAGATAAAATATTTTCATCAATTTTAGAATTATTTGTATTTTTGTAAAAAAGAAAACCAAACAAAGCAATCAAAATAATTCCCAAAATAGATAAGATTAACCATTTCATATTATTCTTGTTGCGGGACGAGGATTTGCACCTCGGTCCACGGGTTATGAGCCCGTTATGCTAACTGTTGCACCACCCCGCTAAGTGTCCTCTATGATACCACAAATACTGAAAAAAACAAATTTAAACAAAAGAAAATTCTTCAAAAACTTTTTGATACAGTTCAATAACTCTTTTTGCTTCTCTTTGAGTAAGAACAAAATCAGCACCATCATGAGCAATTCTATTTCTAACTTTATGAGCCTCCCAAGCTAAATCCAAAGTAACAAAGTCACTCTTTTCAACGGACTTTAATTTATCTCCAATACTATCTCCAACTAGATTCATAGTATTTAAAAGTTCTGAAAGTAAAATATCTGCTTCGATAACAGCAAGTCTCCAATCGGAAGGATTTGAAGATTCACTATGAGTAACAACTCTTTGCCATTTCGGATTTTGATTTTTGACTGCTTTTTCTTCTATAACAGATGGAAACAGTTTTTCCCTAACATTCTCAACAATCTTATCTGTTTTCATTTTCAAATATACAATTACAAAAATAAATATAATACAAACAAAAAGTAATATATACCAAAAGATATCAAGTATTTTATAAAAATAAATAATAATTTTACTTATAATACCAACTTCTTTTTCCTTAAAAGAAAGATCGCTTTCCTTAACAAATCCATCATCACCTTCTTTAAAATCGACAAATACAAAACTACTGCCCAAAAAAGAGACTGGGCCTTTTATAACCCTACCAACTGAACTAAATTTTTGTTTAGAAACTCTAGTAACCAAATCATCTCCATAAACAACAGCATCTTTTGCCGAGACTAAAACATTTAAATTTACTTTATTTAAAGCTGAATTAAGAGGTCTTGTGTTTTGTAGTATTAACTCATTTTTACTAAAACCTTTTAGGCCTTTTGAAAATAAAGAGTTTAGTCTAAAAGAATCCACAACACTATTTAAAAAAGAAATCAATACAAAAAAGATAAGAAAGAGACTTACAATCTCTACAAGAGGATCAGAACTACTACCCGAAGAATCTTTTGGTTTTTCTTCTGCCATTTATATATTATAATTCGTCTAAGAATTTTTTGCCAATTTCAAAAAGTCTATTTTCCTCAAATTTTGGTGCCATAAACTGAATACCGAAAGGTAAACCGGATTTTGAAAAACCGGAAGGAACAGAAATAGCTGGAATCTCTGCTATATTTGCAGTTACAGTAAAAACATCTGCTAGATAATCTGACATAGGATCCAAATGTTCTCCAATATTCCAAGCTGTTACAGGTGAGGTTGGTGTTAAAATCAAATCAACATCTTCAAAAGCTTTTTTTATATCATTTTTTATAAGCTCTCTTACTTTAAGAGCTTTGCCATAATATGAATCATAATAGCCAGATGATAAAACATAAGTCCCCAATAAGATCCTTCTTCTAACCTCCTTTCCAAAATTATACCCTCTTGTTTTAACGTAGTCATCTAACAAATCTTTCCCTGATACATAACTTCCATATTTAACACCATCATATCTTGCCATATTTGAAGAAACTTCTGCTGGGACAATAACATAATAGACAGCAAGTGAAAGGTGTGCATTTGGAATATCTATTGGAACAATCTCAAAGCCAAGTTCTTTTAATTTGGAAATTGAATTATTAAAATTTTCTAATACGCCAGCATCAACACCTTCTTTTAATAAATCGAAAGGTACACCAATTTTTTTAACTTTTAAATTACCACTTTCTTTCTCAATACTAGTACCATCAAAAAAATCTTTACCCTTTATTACATTGAAAAGTATTTCTGCATCCGTTACTGTTTTTGTAATCGGCCCTATAACATCCAAAGATGAACCCATAGACATAAGACCATTTCTGGAAACAGATCCATAAGTTGGTTTTAAACCAACAACTCCACAAAATGAAGCCGGCTGTCTGACAGAACCACCAGTATCAGAGCCCAAAGACCCAATAGCCATACAAGAAGCCACAGAAGCTGCTGATCCACCAGAAGAACCACCTGAAACTTTTTTTAAATCATAAGGATTTTTTGTAACACCAAAAGCAGAATTTTCCGTTGAACCACCCATAGCAAACTCGTCCATATTAACTCTTCCTAAAAATATAGCTCCGGCTTCTTTTAATTTTTTTATTACAGTCGCGTCGTATGGAGATTTAAATTTTTCAAGTATTTTTGAAGCAGATGAAGCTATCTTACCTTCTATCAAAATGTTATCTTTGATTGAAAGTGGTATTCCAGAAAGAGTTTTAAAATCTCCATTTTTTATTTCTTCATCTTTTTCTTTTGCTTTATCTAACACATCATCAAATACTTCAAGATAAGCGTTGATGTTTTGATTTTGATTTTTTATTTCTTCAATAAAACTTTTAGATAACTCAACACTTGAAAAATCTTTATTTTTCAAACCAGTTAAAGCATCCTTAATTGTCATTTTTTTAAGATCCATATTTTTATTCAAGTATTTTTTTAACTTTAAAATAATTTCCCTCTCTTTGTGGTGATAAAGAAAGTAAAGATTCTGAATACTGGCTAGAATCATTTGTAACAACATCCTCCCTTACAGAATTTACATTTTCAAATATTACAGAAGGCGCTTCATCTGATGCAGAATTAACTTGTTTTACATAAGAAAGTATAGACTCTATTTCAGAGGCAATCCTCTCTTTTTCAGAATCAGATATTTCTATTCTAGAAAGTTTTGATAAATGCTCTATATCTTTAACTGTTATCATAAACTTAATATAACATACAACTAAAATATTATAAAATGTCTTAGAGAATTAAGTAGCTATAATTCAGATTCCAATTCTTTAATCATTCTTTCTAATTGCATTAGAAAAATTTTAGGACCTGTCCACAACTGGGCAAATTGCTTATAACAAGCGACTGCTTCTTTATGTCTACCAAGCTCATTAAAAGCATCTCCGATATTGTATATAATCTGACACTGTAAACCAATCTCTGGAGGAAATAAGGTCATTTGCAACTTTCCTGTTACCCGTTCATAAGGTTTCCATTTTTTAAATTGAAGCAATGCCCCACTTTCTGATACCCTTGACAAGTCGATTGTTTTTTCAACCATACTTTGAGTAATTTCTTTATAGTTATAGATAAAAAATCCTGCGGATGGTGTAAAATCTTGCAAATATAATTTGCCGTCAGAAGTAATCAAAACTGTAGTTGAGTGTCCTGGTAAATCAGCAACTAAATACTTAATTCCCACTTCATCAAGTAGTCCGCCCCCAAGCATTGACGCGCCAACACAATTAATAAATTGATTTTGAAGTATTTCAGATGGATTATTTGAAGAAGATTTATATGGAAAACTACTTACAGCTTTTTGGATTTTCTTTGCAATTTCCAGCTCTTTAGCAGAAATCTTAGCTATATTCCCATCCAGTCTCAATGTTTCTAATTCTTTTTTAAGTTCATCAATCTTAAGAGCATCATATAGTTTTTTTTGTTCAAAAATCGAATCAAAACCTAAATTTTTTAAAAAATTATTGACAGATGTTCTCCATCCAAACTCTTTCATCTCTGTAACTAATTTTTCTACCCCTCTTCTAAATACAGTGGTTATCATTTCTCTTTCAGGGGTATTTATAGCTTTAGTGATTTGTTCCCTTGTCTTATTATGCAATTTCTGTATTGGGCCAACTTTTGTTTCCCATGATTTTTCTTTATCTGTATCTTCTGTAAATCCTGTTTTAGCAAGGGCGCCAAAATATAAAGAAAGAATATTTTTTCTAAAGTTCTCTATTTTGTAATTAGTTTTATCTTCTCCAATCCTTTTTATTCTCTTTTGATAAACATCCTCTCCTAAAAACCACTTGTCTAACTTTGTTTTATCATCCCTTGAAAGATTTAAATTCTCGGGGATATCTTTCATACTCTTATTTCCATTCTGTAAAGATAAACCGTATTGATAAAAACTTTTTGCAATTTTTTCTGCAATATCTTTACCTTTTTTTAAATATTGACTGTATTCAAAAATGTAAAATCCTGCTTTTTCAAAAGTTTTTCCTAATTCTTTTATTTCATTAGCTTTTTGTTCTCTTTTTTCTGGTTTTCTTGTAAAAGTATCATAATCTATGGTTTTAATAACATCCATCATTTCCCATAAATGAAGATCGTCAGGAAGAAAAAGTATTTGTTTTTCTCCTTGTTGGTTTTTCTCCAATATCCCGCTTGAAGCTTTTCTTTGTTGCCAATCATCCCTTGTTATAAACTCTGGAACAATAGAGTCATTAATTTCACACCATTTAGTAAAAAAAACTTGAACAGGTGTGTCTTTAAATGACTTTTTTTCAACTGTTTTATGTATAAAATCTGTATTAAAGCTTTTTTCCATAACTATTTATTATATTAAATAATACATGTTTTTGGACAATAAAAATATTAAATCCTTAACATCTCTAAAAACTCCTCCTCTGTTAAAGTTTTTATACCAAGCTCTACAGCCTTTTTATATTTAGAACCAGACGATTGCCCAACAACCACAAAATCAATATCTTTTGAAACAGAATCCGAAACTTCCCCACCCAAAAGTCTTATTTTAGATTTTGCTTCATCTCTACCCATAGAAGAGAGTCCTCCTGTTAAAACAAACTTCTTTCCCGACAAAATACCATTCTGTTTAACTTCATTTATTATTTTAATTTCCTTTAATAGATTTTTAACAATTTTTTGATTATCTTTATTTCTAAAAAAATCATAAATAGATTTTGAAACTATAGGCCCAACACCTTCAATATTTTCAAAATCATCAACTTTGGCATTTATAATTTTATCCAAATCTTTAAAATTATCTGCTATATCATAAGCTGTCTGTTCACCAACATTTAAAATTGATAATGAAATTATAAATCTAGCAAGAGAAATATTTCTACTTTTATCTATTGAATCAAGAAGGTTAGAAACTGATTTTTCTGCAAATCGTGGAAGAGAGAGAAGATCACCTTTTTTTAATGTAAAAATATCTGCATATTCAGCTATAAGATTATTATCAAGTAAAACATCTATGATCTTTGACCCCAGTTTTTCAATATTGAAAGCACCTTTTGAAGCAAAATAATAAAGTTTTCTTTTTTGTTGTTCAAACGAATTTTTATCTTTACATCTCCAAACTGCCCGCCCTGAAATCCTTTCAATCTCACCGTCACCACCACATAAAGCAATTTTTTTAGGCCAAAGGAAAGGTTTTTGACTACCATCTCTCATTTCTGTTAAAACCTTTACTATATCAGGTATCACATCACCAGCTTTTTGAAGTATAACAGTATCACCAACTCTAACATCCAGTCTTTTTATTTCATCTTCATTATGGAGGGTTGCTCTGGAAACATTTGAGCCATCAATAAAAACAGGTCTTAAATGAGCAACTGGGGTTACAACACCAGTTCTGCCTATTTGAAAAGTAATATCTTCAACAATAGTTGTAACCTGTTCTGCTGGAAATTTAAATGCAGTAGAAAATCTTGGTGACTTGCCTGTGTAACCCAAAATATCTTGAAGTTTTTTCTGATTAACTTTTACAACAACACCATCTATTTGATATTCTTCTTTATCTTTTTTATTTGCCCAACTTTTCCAAAAAGATATTATTTCTGAAACAGAAGAACATTTTTTATGATGTTTATTAACTTGAAAACCAAGCTTGTTTAAAAATAATAATTCTTGCTCTTGAGTATCAACGCTCTCACCAGAAATAAGACCAATGTCATAAACAAAATACTGCAACTTTCTCTTGGCTACTATCTTTGGATCAAGTTGCCTCAATGTTCCAGCTGACATATTTCTAGGATTAGAAAACAATTCAAGTCCTTCCTTTTTTCTTTCGCTATTAACCCTTTCAAACTCTTTTTTTGGAATCCAAACTTCACCTTCAACTATTATATTGATATTTTTAGATAATCTAAGTGGTATAGACTCTATTGTTTTTATATTCAAAGTAACATCTTCCCCAACCAGACCATCACCTCTTGTTGCGCCTTTAACAAGCAGACCATCTTGATATTCAAGAACCACTTTTAAACCATCAATTTTCAATTCACATACATATTCAGGTTTTTCAAAAACGCTTTCCTTTTCTAAAAACTTACAAACCCTTTTATCAAAATCCAAAAGATCTTCTTCTGTAAAAACATCTGATAGAGACCACTGTCTTACTTTATGCAAAACCTTTTCAAACTTATCAAGAGGTTTACCAGCAACCCTTTGAGTAGGAGAATCTGGTGTTATAAGTTCTGGATATTGATTTTCTATTTTAGAAAGCTCATCTTTTAAAGAATCGAGTGCTTGCTCTGAAATCTCTTCTTTATTCTCATTGTGATACAGATTTCTATGATAATTTATTGTTTCCCTAAGTTTTTTAACTCTGGATAGTATGTCTTTTGGTATATCTGCCATAAATAGGATTATATCATTTAATAATTTACTTTTATACCTCTTTCAAATCTTTTACTTCCAGAGCAAGAATTATAACCTCTTGATTCTATTTGTGTTGTATTATCTGGATTTTTAATAACCCTAACAATAACACACCCTTTTGTTAAATTTAGCTGGAAAATACTTGTTGAATTTGAGCTACCACCGCCACCTATTAAACTTTGTGAGGTTGGATTTGTAGAAACCATTTGACTTCCAGTTGATATTGTCTGATTGTTACAATTTATAACTGCTGAAGTTGAAGTTGCAAAAGCACTGATATTTGAATTTTTTAAATCCCAATACATAGCACATTCAACACCAGTATCTGCATTATAAAAAGCGATGTTAGAATCGGCGCCAAGAGATGACAACTCTAACTGTTTGATTATTATATTTAAAGTTGAATAAGAAACTAAAAACAAAATGGATGTAAGCATTATTGCTGTATAAAGTGCATACCCTTTTTTTAATTTATTTTTTATCATTGCCAATTTCTTATTATTTCTGAAAGTGTGTATGTTTTACTATCACCATTTGAAGCCGTCCAGGTAACAGTAGCCGTTACAACAGCTTCTGTTGCAGAAATAACACTCACAGAAACAGATCTTTTAAAAATACTTTGTGTCCACACATTGTTATATCCATATATTTTAGATGTTGGATGTTTTTTGAGAAAGGGACAAGAGTTGTGATCAGAGGAACAGGGAGTAATAGAATTTGCGATAGTATCAACTATACAATTTCTATTGTAGCAAGGATCTGATATTGAAGATGAAATATCTCTAAGCCAGTTTGTAGATGCGCCAAAAGGTAACTGCTGTATATTTCTTATAGCATTTTCATCTCTAACATTTCTTATGTATTCAATGGCTTCTGATGCTAGATAATAAGCCACAACTTTATCTTCTGAAAATCTGGCTGTTTTGATATTGTTTGATATAGAAGTAAAGGCTGCCAATATTGAAAGTGACAATATGGAAACAGCCACAAGCATTTCAACTAGTGTAAATCCTTTATTCTGTTTTCTATTTATATTTATATTTGTATTTATCATATGTCTAATTTTCTTTGCGATACAGATGTTTGAAGATCAAAATTCCCTCTTGTATTTGTTTTACTTCCGACATAACCAGATGCATTTATTATAACCATAGGTTGAACATAATCCGAACCATAAGGTAATGCTCCATAGACTCTAAAAGAAAGGTTTTGGATTGTTATTTCTAAATCAGATGTAAGATCCTGAAAAGCGCCACCATTTACAGATCTTGTGATTTTGTTACCGGATAATGTATAACTTATCCTGTTGCCATTTGCAGCTAAAAAAGTAAAACCTGTTCCAGGAGAATTACAATTAAGAGGTTGTGTTAAATCGCCGGATATACTACACCTGTAAACAGTGCCAAATCTAATTTCTCTGGACATTGATTCTAGTGTGTAATTTAAATTATCCAAAGCTGTTTTTTTATTTTGACTTTTGTTGTTGGAATCCAAAGCTGT
>CAYLWA010000004.1:12750-23064 GCA_964387335.1 uncultured Candidatus Saccharibacteria bacterium
AATTATCCAAAGCTGTTTTTTTATTTTGACTTTTGTTGTTGGAATCCAAAGCTGTCACTATTGAACCAACCACAATCATTATAACTATCAAAAAAACTGACATTGATACCATCAACTCTATAAGTAAAAAACCTTTTTGTGAGTTAGACTTTTTCATTGAATTGTTATTTTACCCAAAGAGTTAATATAAACACTTTTTGTTAAACCTTGGGTGTTTATAAAATTTATAACAACTTCAAAAGATCCTGCATAAAATTCAGCATCAGAATCATTTGTAACCTTTATGATGGGTTGAGGATTTGGTCTAAGAAAAGTTATGTTGGCTTTATTTATGGAAGAGCAATTTGAAACACCGGAATTCAAAACACAAATAGAATTTATTTTAATATCACCTCTTAAACTTATTTTTTCTATACATTCATTTTGACAATTTATACCACCGTTATATATACCATTACCATTTCTATCAACAAATAAATACATAGAAGTCGGATCATTTGAATTAAAAAATGTTCCGTATGCATAACTAAAATCTGATTGGTTTGATGTCGCCTCCCTAACTGAAATCCCAAAAGCTTGAGCTTTCCTTATGGTAAGGGAAACTTCTTGAACCACGCTACTTAGTGATAGATTATTATTTAACCTTTTAGAATCAAAGATAATAACACTCATAATAAAAGTAATAATGGCAACTGAAACCATTACTTCAACCAAAGTTATACCTAGATTACTTTTTTTCATATTAACTTATAAAAAATGATATGTTTAAAACATCAATCTTAAAAATGAAAGCTATAAAGATACCAAGGATCAAAAAAGGAGCAAAAGGAATTTCCATACCTCTGTATATTGAACCAAACCTGTCAGGAGAAATTTTGTTTAGTAAAAATAATAACACAACATATAAGGCACCGAGCCAAAAACCTAAAATAATAGCTGAGACACCAGAGATGAAGCCGAGCATCGCCCCAATCCCGAAAGAGAGTTTAACATCACCGAAACCTATCCACTGACCCCTTGAAACAAGCCAAAGTAATCCAAAAAATCCAAACAAAACAAACGGCGCCAAAAAATCATACATATCTACACCAGAAAAAGAACCAAAATTAAATATGAAATATAGAAGCTTTAAAAAACAAGTGATTGAAAAAAAGTAAACCAAACCATCTGGTATTATTTTATGTTTTAAATCATATAAAGCAATAACAATCAAAATACAATAAACGATAAAATAAAATATAGATAAAATACTTAAATAAAATAACCCGTTTGGTATAGAAAGGTAAAGAGGAGCCAGAGTGTATTGTCTATAAAAAACAAAGGTCAATACAATAGCAGTTAAAAGCTCAACAAAAATATACTGCTTTGATATCTTACTTTCACAACCTTTACATTTACCCCTTTGTAAGAGAAAGCTCAAAACAGGAATCATTTCCCAAAAGCCAAGCTCTTTACCACAAGAAAAACATTTTGATCTTCCAAAGATTATTGGCAACGAACTGTTATATCTGTATATAACAACATTAAGAAAACTTCCTATCAAAAGACCTAGAACAAAAATAATTGGAAGATAATATAAAAACATAATTATATTATACAAATTTTATTGCAAACAAAAAAGTCCCAAAAGGACTTTTTTGTTTATAAATATACCCAAATGGATATTATGGACAAACCACACCTGCTCCTAAAGCGTTAGCGTGAGTCTTTGAGTTACCAGTCGAATCAACACACCAGAAGTTTCCTGCCTTTAAAGGAGCGGACGCTGCCCATGCAGATGAGCTACTATTACAAACACCTGTTCCACCGCCAGCTGTTCCAGCCGCAGTAACACCTCTTGATACATTTGTGTCCAATGTACACATTGATGTATAGTTTCCGTTTGAATCATAAAACAATTCTGCTTGAGCTCTAATGTTGTTTAGGTTTGCTTTTACAGCAGCATCAGCACCTTTACTTCTTGCTGTGTTAAGTGAAGCCAACACAACAGAAGAAAGTATTCCGATTATAGCTATAACAACCAAAAGCTCAATAAGTGTAAAACCTTTTTTCATATATGAATTTTTTATTTAAAAATTTATATTCGACCGCTTTCCGAAGGAAAGGATCGTTCTTTAATAAACGAACATATACATTATATAAATTTAAACAGAAAAGATAAATTGAAACTGTGGATAATGACATACCTATTCCACCAAAGCATGATTTCAGAGACTTACGAGCACAAATTTTGCGGGCAAGATTTGGTGGGATAACTATCAACTATCCAGTTGAAGCAATATTATATATAGGCATAAGAACAGCGGCCAACAAAAGACCGACTCCTAAACCAAGGGAGACAATCATAACCGGCTCTATCAAACCAACCAAAGTGTCAACGGCATTGACAACTTCCCTTTGATAGAATTTAGATAAAGTTTTTAAAATAGAACCAAGCTCACCTGACTCTTCACCAACTTTGACCATTTGGACAAGGATTCCAGGAATATATTTATCACTTTTAGAAAAAGAGTTTGACAGAGAAACACCTTCCTTTACATCTTTAAGTGATGTATTTAAAACTTCTTTATAAATATTATTATCTACAACAGACGAAGTGATTTCGAGAGCTCTTAATATAGGAATACCAGAAAGTATCATTGTATTTAAGTTATCTGATATTCTAGAAAGATATAATTTTCTATATAGATTTCCAACATAGGGAACATTTAATTTTAGTTCATCAAAATACCTAGCACCCTCGGCAGTTTTAATATATCTAAATATAGCAACCGCAACACCAACAACAATAAAACCAAGAAGCAATATATGATTTCTTAGAAAATCCGAAGCAAATATAACAGCTTTTGTGTATATAGGAACTTCTTGACCAGAATCTTTTATCATTAAAGCTATTTTTGGAATAATAACAGTTAGCATCAAAACCATAACAGCGATAAAAGTTACAATAACAAAAATAGGATAAACCAAAGCATTTTTAGCTTTTGAAACAACTTCATAAGTTCTGTCCAAATAATCTGCAAGATAATCAAAAGTTTCATTTAGTTTTCCGGACTCTTCACCAGAAAGAACCATATTTACATAAAAATCAGAAAAAACCTCTGGGTGCTTTGAAAGTGCTTTTGCGATAGTTGATCCACCTTGAATATCATCAGAAATTTGAAAAAGTATTTTTCCAAGTTCTTTGTTTTCAGATTGCTCTGCCATTATTCTAAATATTCTAAGAGCTGAAACTTGTGCATTAAAAAGTGTTGCTAGTTGTCTTGATAAAATAACAACATCTTTTGCTGACACTTTCTTGAATATTGATATTTCAATATCAAACAAACTTTTTGAATCTTCAGCTGGTTTTACATAAGAGACAACATAACCCCTGCTTTGCAAAAAAGCAATAACAGAATCTTGACTTGAAGAATCCATTTGTCCCTCTTGATACTGACCATTATTTAATAATATTTTATATTTAAAAAGCATATTTTTTATATTAATCTATCCAAACCTTTTGAATTCATTGAATTCAAATAAGCATCTTCAACCGTAATCTCTCCAGCTTTTACAAGATTTGCAAGTGTTCGGTTGAAATCAATCATACCTTGATCCATACCAGTTTCTATAACATTGTTTATTTCGTGTATTCGGTTATCCCTTATTAGGTTAGAAACAGCACTGTTATTTATAAGAAGTTCATAAGCAGGTATCAAACCACCTGATATCCTTGGGATAAGTCTTTGAGAGAAGATTCCTAAAAGTGATCCTGCAAGCTGAACTCTTATTTGATTTTGTTGTTCAGCGACAAAGGAGTCTATAATTCTGCTTATTGTTTGAGATGCATTATTTGTATGAAGGGTTGAAAATACCAAGTGTCCAGTTTCGGCAGCAGTAACAGCTGTTGACATAGTTTCTGGTTCACGCATTTCACCTATCATAAGGATATCTATATCCTGTCTAAACACACCTTTTAATGCTGTTTTGAAATCAGGAGTATCCTCTCTCACTTCCCTTTGATCTATGATAGCTTTTTTTGATTCAAAAATATATTCAACAGGGTCTTCTATTGTAACAATATGTTCCAATCTATGATTGTTTATATTTTCAATAAGAGAAGCTAAAGTGGTGCTTTTTCCTTGACCTGTTGGACCCACAACCAAAAAGAAACCTTGTTTTTTATTTGCAAAAGTTTCTACAATAGGCGGTAAGTTTAAAGATTCTATACTTGGTATCTCTTTTGGAATAAACCTAAAAGCAATACTTAACTTTCCAAGTCTCACAAACGCATTTCCTCTAAACCTAGCATGTTGATCGTAATCATAAGAGAAGTCGACCTGCCTTTCTTCTTCAAATTTTTGTTTTTGTCTTTTATTTAAAACCATATCCAAAATACCTTCTATTGTTTCTTTATCTATAACAGCCTCATTTGAAAGTGGCAACAAAAAACTAGCAACTCTAAAAACAGGACTCCTTTCTTCTGAAAGATGTAGATCAGAAGCATCTTGAGCAATCATTTTTTGTATAAGACTATCTAATATTTTTTTATATTCCATTATTTATTTTTATTATTGTAAATTTGTATAACTTTATCAACAACTTCTGACGGTATATAAAAAGCTTTGACTAAAAAACCGGAAACTCCTAAGTTCTTTGCTTCTTCTTCACTATCCGCTTGATTTGTAAGCATCACAACAATAGAATCCTTTGCAAGTTTTTCACTCCTTATTATCTTTAACAACTCCAAACCATTCATATTTGGCATAATAATATCAAGCAATATAACATCTGGATTAAAACCATCTCTTAATTTTGAAAGCGCATCACTACTATTTGAAACCGAGACAACTTCAAAACCTTTGCTTGAAAATTTAGTTTGGTACATATTCAAAAGCAAACTATCATCATCAACAATCATAATCGTAATTTTTTTATCAATATTTTCTGTGTTCATATAAATTTATTATACTATAATGTATTAACCTCTTCAAAAGAAATTTCTCCTCTCATACTTTTAAGTAACGCATCCTCTCTCATCGTTATCATACCTTTGGATCTTGCCAACTTACCAATTGAAATTTCAGTCGGATCTTTTAAAATAAGTTCTTCAAATTCCTTATCCATTTCCAAAACTTCCATAACAGCCATTCTTCCCTTTTTACCACTAGGTGAAGAATCGGATGGTTCAGCTTCATAAACAGAATCTGTCAAACCTATTTTACTTTTAAACTTTTCTGGTAAATCTTTAAATTGCTCGTCAACAAAAACCTTTAATCCACCATCTAGATTTACTTTTTTTCCAGAACCTTTTGGATATATAGCAGAAACCAACCTTTGAGCAATAGCGAGAATCAAAGTTGGAGCAATAAGATATGGATCAACACCCATATCAACCAAACGAGGAATAACACCGATAGCTGAGTTGGTGTGAATTGTTGATAAAACCAAGTGTCCAGTAAGAGCAGCTTGAATAGCAAGTTGAGCAGTTTCCTTGTCTCTAATCTCTCCAACCATAATAACATCAGGATCTTGACGGAGTGTTGTTCTTAGACCAGTTGCAAAAGTATAATCAATATCTGGCCTTACTTGGGATTGGGACATGCCTTCAATGTTATACTCAATAGGATCCTCCAAAGATAAAACATTTTGATGTTCCCTATCTATTTCTTCAAGCATAGAATATAAAGTTGTGGTTTTTCCAGAACCAGTTGGGCCAGAAATTAAAATAAGTCCATAGGGTTTTTTCAAAGCTCGTCTTATGGCTTCTAGATTTGCCGGAGAAAGTCCAATTTCATCCATTTTCTTTACACCTTTTTCTTGATCCAAAAGCCTCATCACAACCTTCTCACCAAAAAATGTAGGAAAAGTGGAGACACGAAAATCAATTTTTCTGCTATCAACTTTTGTTGTAAAACGACCATCCTGTGGTTTCCTTTTTTCATCAAGACGCATAGTTGAAAGTATTTTTATACGAGAAACAATGGCCGAATGGACTTTTATAGGCAATATCAAACTTGTATTTAACACACCATCAACACGAAATCTAACTTTTACAACTTCTCTGTTTGGTTCAATGTGTATATCAGAAGCATTACCATCTGTTGCATACCTTAGTATAGTGGCTACAATTTTTGTAACAGGAGCATCCTCTTTTAATCCGTCTTCTTCTTCATCGGTAAGACCAGCTTCCACCCTCTTTTCTTTTTCGCTTTCTTTTTTGTGTTTTTCAAGCTCACCCTCAATCTCTACTTCAAGCTCATCAAGGGCTTTATCCACTTGACCAGCCAAACCTTTATAGTTTGAAGAGGCTACTTCAAAATCTTCTTGTGAAATTAAAAAAACTTTATAAGGCAAACCACTCTTAGTGGCAATAAAATTTAAAGCATTCATTGCTTCAATATCATTTGGATCAACTACTCCAACATTCAAGACGCCGTCCTCTATATTTATAGGAATGAACTTATAATATAATGCTGACTCTTCAGGAACAAGCTCCAATGTTTTATAAGAAATATCGGTTTTCTCTATCTTTTTTGTTGGTATATCAAAATACTCACCTTTTGCTTTAAGTATATCCTCTGGTGATACACCTTTTTTTATAAGAAGTTGCTCAATTGGCAAACCACCTTTTTTTGATTCTGCCAAAAGAGAATCAACATCTTCTTTTGATATTAAGTTTTTTGATTTTAAAAGTTCTAAAAAATCCATAAATTATCTTTTTTTATTTTTATCTGTAACGGTTTCGGATTGAGTCTTGACTTGCGAACTTAGACCAAAGAGATCGTCTTTTCCAGGAGAAACTTCTGGTAAAGGTTTTCCAAAATCTTTCAAGTTTGTCCAAGCTGTTGATTTAAATAAACCATCGTCTATTTGTATTGCTTTTACTTTTGCTAAATAATCTAAAAATTCATTGCCAACCAAAACATTTTCTGCTGAATTTTGGTCTGTGCTTACATCAACAGAAACACCTTTTTTTGATGCAAAAAAAGTATTATAAACGAAAAAAATGAGGACTATGATGAAGACAAAAATTAATTTATTACTTTTTTTTAAACTTTCCATATTATTTTATTGAATACGTATTAAAAACCACTTCAAAACTTAAAACATTTGGAGCCGAAGATCTCTCGTCCCTTTTAATTGAAATTTTCTTCAAATCCATTAGAAGTAAACTTTTTTCTAAATCCTGTAAAACTTTAACAAAGGATGTGTAATTACCTTTTAAGACAAAAGACACTTCTTTTGTCTTGTAACCTTTTGAAGAAACTGCCTCTCCATCAGAAACTCTACCAGTATCTGGAACAACGGAAAAACCATAAAGTTGCATACCATAAGTTGAAGAAATGTTACTTATAACAGAAGACAAAGATTCTCCGTCAAAATATTCTGGGACTACTTTTTTTAAATTTTCAAGATCTGATGGATTTAAAGATTTGTATTTGTCATAAAGGGAATTTTGTAAATCTTTTAATTCCCTAGCATCATTTAAAGCTACTGCAAAAACCTCTTTTTCATCGATCAGTTTTATCAAATCTTTATATGATGGATATGCATAAAAGAATGAGAGACCGACACCTAATATAAGTAACAATGTTGCTGTTGAATTTTTCATTTTAATTTGAAAGTGATAACTTCTTTAAAACTTCTCTATAAAGAGTTGATTCTATATTTACAGACAAAGTTCCTTCAAAAACCAAATTACCATCCTTATCGACCTCTATATTATGAAAAGATACTTCATTTAAAAAACCTGTTGATTTAAAAAGCTCTGATTGTTTGGCTATATAATCATAGGAAGTCGTCAAACCCTTGAAAGACACTTTTACAAAACCCTCATTTTTTGTCTCAAAAGAAATTTCTGTAAAATTAATATTTTGTATAGTTGAAGATTGCAAGACAGCAAAGATATTTGAAAGTATAAGATGATTATCTAAAAGATTTTTAACTGCTTTTATTTGATCTGAAGCCAAAATTAAATCTTTTATAATACTTTCATTGAAAGATTCTTTTTCAAGAGACATTGATGCTTTGAGATCAGCAAGTGATTTTTCTTGAACTTTTGTGTATAAAAACAAACCACCGGAAGCCAAGATGGATGCCATAAAAACAATCATTGCCAAAATAGAAAGTAAAGTCACTTTACCTTGTGGCTCTGAAAAGACCTCTTTTGTACCAGAAACAACCGGACTCTTTGGTATAAAAGTTGTTTGAAACTTTGGTTCCATTGTTTAAATATTATAATAGATAAAGTTACAAAACCAAAATAAAACAGTGGATTACTTTGCACCCATCCCGCCAAAGTATGATTGATTTTATTGAAACTCTTGAAGTTTTCTTAGGGCAAGTCCAACAGAAACAGCGAACTCCGGAGCTGTATCTTTTAAAACTTTTTCTAAAAAAGCAGGTGCTACAACTTTTGAAAAAGGATTTCCTAATTCGACAGTAGTTTGAAAATGCTTTTCTGCAACTTTATCTATCCCTTTTAAAGAAGATCCTCCGCCAACCATAACTATCTTACTAATACTCTTATTGTATCTTTTTTCGTAATTTATAATCGTCCTCTGCGCCTCATTGAAAATATATTCCAAAGTTAACATAACAACGCTTGAAATATCTAGCGGATTGTTTAGATCTTTTGAAAGACCAAACTTTCTCTTTGTAATTTCGGCTTGTTCAAGTGATATACCAAAAGATTTAGAAATAGACATTGTAATATTTTGAGAGCCCATATTTACAGTATGAGAACTTAACAAAACTCCCCTCTCTATAATAAAGAACTTTGTGCTAGCTGAACCAAAATCAAAAATAAAAACAGGATCAAGTGAGTTGTCCAGAACAGAACGCATTATTGAAAAGACTTCTATTTCTGAAAAAGAAGATTGTAGGTTATTTTTTGATATTATGTTTGAATAATGTTTTAAAGTATCATTGTGAATAGCAACAACTAAAACATCCATATTTGGATCTTTTGGTTTTAAGCTCTCTTGTGAATCAGAAACAGTATCATCTATGATTTGATTTCTCGGTATAACAGACCAATCCAAAGTAACTTCACTCACTGGAACCGGAATATATTTTCTAACTTCTATTGGCATAATATTTGCCAAATCTTTTTCCGATGACGTTGGAAGTTGTATAACAGTCATCAAACTAGAAGCAAAAGGTATAGAAACTCCACAAAGGTTTGTTGTTATATTTACATCTTTTTCTTTTAAAATATCACCCAAAGCTTCTGTCACTTTTTCCTCAGCAAGCGATGTGGCTTGTCCAGGAGAAAAACCCGCATAAGGCCCCAAAGCAAGTTCACCATAAGTTTCCAGGACTGCGCGACTACCACTCCTTTTTAGTTGAACTATTTTAATGGAAGATGAACCAATATCAATACCTAAAACAGAAGGATGATTTGTTGAAAACTTAGATATAAGGTTGTCTAAAAATTTTACCATAAACGTATATTTATAGTATCATATTATTTAAAATTATGTTAAGTTTTTTAAAAACACTATTTGAAGAACTGATTGACTTTGTCTTTCCGAAAAGAAAAGATGAAGAGATTGTAAACCTCATAAACTACGAAAAAATATCAAAGTTTACAATTTCTAAAGAATTTAAAAACAAAAACATAAATAGTTTACTATCATACAAAGCACCAGATGTTAAATCTTTGATCTGGGAAATAAAATATCACCAAAACAAAAAAGCAATAAATTTTGCCTCAAATTTATTGTTTGAAATGATAAAAGAAGATGTTTTAGAAAAATCACTTTGGAACAAAGACAAGTTTGTAATTGTAAATATACCTATAACTAAAAATAAATTAAAAGAAAAAGGTTTTTGCCACACAAAACTATTGTCAGAAAATATAGCCAATCTCTTTTCACAAGAAGAATTTTTAAAAGATAAAGTATTTTATAATCCAAATATTTTAGTCAAAACAAAAGAAACAAAATCTCAAAGTCATACAAAAAATAAACAAGAGAGATTGGAAAATTTAAAAAATTGTTTTGAAGTTAATGAGACTTACCGTGAAAATGTCCATATAATATTGATAGATGATGTTGTAACAACCGAAGCAACACTTTCTGAAGCAATGAAAACTTTACAAAAAGCAGGTTTTCAAAAGATAACCGCCTATACAATAGCCAGTTAAAACTGGAAATGCTTTCAAAAAACTGCTATTGTAAGAGTATGGAGACGTGGCTGAGCTGGTCGAAAGCACCTCACTGCTAACGAGGCAGGCCCGTCAAACGGCCTCGAGGGTTCGAATCCCTCCGTCTCCGCCAAGTTTTACATTCAGCGAAATTGAAAGATGTTGCCTCGGCGCAAAGC
>CAYLWA010000005.1:0-22697 GCA_964387335.1 uncultured Candidatus Saccharibacteria bacterium
ACTGTCGGTTGGACAGTTTTCAAAATATCTAGCTGGTTTTTAGGATTCATATCTAGTCTTTTAGATTGGATAATATCCTATACAGTCGTTGATTTTAGTAAAAACATAAGTGGTATGGCTGGCATAGGTGTGATATGGAAAATGATCAGAAATCTGATAAACCTATCTTTTATATTTATACTGCTATACGAAGGATTTAAAGGTATACTTTTTGGAAAAGCTGATTATGGTAAAACAATAAGTAACATAGTTACCACGGCTCTTTTGGTAAATTTTAGTCTTTTCTTTGTTAAAGCATTAATAGACATTTCAAATATTATAACTTTGTTTTTTTACAGTAGTATAATGGGAAATGGTCAAGTTTGTGGCATAGATCAACAAATAAGTGTAATATCAAGTAGCAACTGTACATCTTTTAGTAAAGTCTTACAATCTAGTCTTAGAGTAGATACTTTTTATGGTATAAAAGAGGGTATTTTAGGTGGATCAAAAACTCTTATTGTATATATAATGGGTTCTATTGTAATGTTGATTTCTTCTTTTGTAATGTTTTCAATCGGAATGCTCTTTTTAGTAAGATATATGGCTTTTATAGTCTTAATGGCGGTCTCTCCAATAGGTGTAGCTTGGAAAATGCCAATCTTAGGTGAAAGCAGTGGTAAATTCTGGGAAGTTTTAAAAAACCAATGTATTTGGCCTCCTGTTTATATGCTTTTAACTTGGATGATACTCTCTCTTATATCCAGTCCTGGTTTTATATCAGGATATTTAGGAAATGAATCATTTACTCAATCAATAAGCGATCCAACAGGTAAGTCAATAGGACTTTTTGCAAACTACATAGTTGTCATAGGCCTTTTGATATTCTCTCTAACACACTCTAAACAAATGGCAACCGAAGGAGATAAGCTACTAGGACAAGCAAGTAGTTTTCTAAACAAAACAGGTGCTGGAATAGGTATAGGCGCAACCGCTTGGGGACTTAGAGGGACTGTTGGAAGGGTTGGGGGCGCTTTATCGAACAATCAATGGCTTAAAGATAAAGCTGAAAACGGTGGTGCTTTTGCTAAATTTACATCAAAAAAACTTTTAAAATACGGCGATTCAGCTTCTAAAAAAGATTTTGATGCAAGAGGAACAGCAGTTTTTGATGAGTTAGCACAGAGAACAGGTTTTGATGCTGGTAAATCAGGTGATTTCCTGTGGCGCAGTAAGGCCGGAGAAGGTGGATATGCTGGAGTGCAAGATAGAAAAATAAAAAAGGGTAACTGGTTTAGAGAAGGAACAGAAGATGCTGAAAAATTTGCGAAAATGCTTGGTTATTCAGAAGAAGAAGTTAAAAAAGCTAAAGAACAACTGCTGAATCAGGATTTCTTGAAAAAAGAAAATGAAGAGAGAATAAAATGGAAAGAGAAACTCAGAAAAGGAGTGTTGCAAGGCAACGAGACTGAAAAAGAAAAGGAGTTAATTACAAAACACGCTGAACTACAAAAATCTATTGATGCTAAACTTGCTGATGCGACATTTAAAAAAATTAAAAAAGAATATGATGAATCTCTTGATGAAAGGAATTTAATTAAAAGCGAAATAGCAAAACTTATAAAATCAAAGAAAGGTGTAACAGATCAAAAGACATTAGATACAATTAACAAACAAATAGAAACACTAAGGGAGGATAAACTAACAAAAGCAGAAAAAGCATCAAAAGAAAAGAAGGAAAAATATGATGATGTTATGATTGATATAAACAGATGGCAAGCTGGTCAAAAAGCAATGGAAGATTCATTTATGACTGCAGAAAAAAGAGAGGCTTTGAGAAAGATCGGTGGACAGGAGGAAGTAAAGAAAGATGGTTATGTCACACAAGAAGGTGTTGATGGCAGAGGAGCTCAATATCTAAAAAAGAAAGCCGAAGCAGAAACATCATTTAGTCCATTACACCCTCTGGTTGGAATTGAAAAAATTGCTCCCGGTCTTTTCTCTAGACAAACAGAAAAAGCTAAGGCACTCAAAGCTCTTGCTAAAAAATTAACCAAAAAAGAATAGAAAAATAAATGAACGAATTTGATTTAAAAATAAATGAGTATCTACAAGAACTACCTGAAAAAACCAGATCGGTTATTTTAAGTAGTCGTTGGCAGAGCACAGCAAACCAAATTGCCAAAAAATACTCGCTTACAAACGAACAAACAGAAATTTTGATTCAACAAATTTGGATTTTTCTTATTGGCGGTGGAGATATAGAAAATATGACAAATGAGTTAAAAGATGAATTGGGACTTTCACAACTACTGGCAGGAGAAATTTACACAGAAATAGAAGAAAGAATATTTAAAACGATCATAAATAAACTAAATGAAACAGAAGATAAAAAAGAGGCAACAAAAGAAACTGTCTTTGAAGTAGAAAACCCATCAGACATTCCACCGGATAACCTGCCAACTGGAGAAATAGATTTAGATGATGAGGGTTTTGATACAAAAGAAGAAGGTGAACAGAAAAACCAAATAGGAAATATAAAACCGGACGAAAATACTAAAAATCAAATACACAATAGTATAACAGAATTTAAAGTAGAAACACCACAGGAGATACAAACCGAAAATGTTCCTGTCCTTAAGATACCAACCCCTCCAACACAACAAGAAACAAAGAGTATAGATTTTAATAGCAAATTTGATACAGTTATTAAACAAACAAATACAGAAAACAAACCAACTAAGTCATATGTTAACGACCCATACAGGGAACCCATAGAATAATATGAGATTTCAAGTTCCACAATTTATAGAGATAGAAGATAAAATAGTCGGTAATCTAACAGCAAAACAAGCTGTTTATCTTTGTGGTGGTGTTGGTATGGCTTTTGTTTTCTATAAAATACTACCGTCTATGCTTAATATAATAATACCTTTTGGTTTAATTATTCTGGCACTACTTCTAGCTTTTTATAGAGTAAACAACAAACCATTTGAAGATATATTAGAAGCAGGTGTTAAATTTTATATAAACTCTAAACTTTACATCTGGAAAAAAACTGAAGAAGAACCGACACCTGCAACAAAACAAAGTGAATATAATAATTTTTATATACCAAAGTTATCTGATAGTAAACTAAAAGATCTGTCTTGGAGTTTAGATGTCAAGAAAATAGACAACCAGCAAAAAGAAATTAGGGATTTAAAATAAAATGTGCGATTTAATATAGATAATTTTTTTCTATCTATGTTATAATTTTTTTATGGTGAATTCTAAAGCAACACAAGATTTTGTTCCAATAAAAGAAGTTAGAGACGGGATTTTAATTTTAAAAGACGGATCAATTAGATCTATACTTTTAGTTTCATCACTGAATTTTTCCTTGAAATCTGATGAAGAAAGGGAGGCTATCATATACCAGTTTCAAGATTTTTTAAATTCTTTGGATTTTCCTGTTCAAATAAGTATCCAGTCAAGAAGACTTGATATAAGACCCTATATAGCACTACTTGAAGAAAGGTACAAAGAGCAAGTAAATGATCTACTTAAAATACAAACTCAAGAATACATAGCTTTTATAAAAAGCTTTACAGAATCCGTAAACATTATGACTAAAAGTTTTTTTGTGGTGGTAGAATACAATCCAGCTATAATACAAGGCGGAACTATGAAAATCGCGTCCCTTATTGGTAGAAAAGAAACACCGGAGGATGTAAAAAAGAAACTTGAAAATTTTGAAGAAAACAAGTCCCAATTAGAACAAAGAATAAGTTCCATAGAGCAAGGATTATCGAGATGTGGACTTAGACTTATTCCACTTGGAACGGAAGAGCTTATAGAATTATTTTATAAAATATTTAACCCTGGTGAAACTGAAAAGCCAATAAAAACATAAAAATATGTCAATATTTGATTTTTTTAAAAAAGAAGAAAAACAAACAGAAGCACCTCTTTTACCACAAGAGATGTATGAAGCTGGAACACTTAAACTTCAAGATGTTATAGCCCCGAGTGCTTTGAAAATAACGCCAAAACAGTTATTTTTAGGTGAAAAGATAGTTAGAAGTTTTTTTGTTATATCATATCCAAGATATTTAAATGAAAGTTGGTTTGCTCCAATTATAAACTTGGATAAAATTTTTGATGTTTCTATTTATATTGAACCAATAGAAACATCACAAGCTCTTAAAGGTTTTCAAAAAAAAGTGGCTGAGGTTCAAAGTCAAATTATGACAAGGGAAGAGAAAGGTTTGGTTAGAAATCCTGTTTTAGATACAGCATATCAAGATCTAGAAAATCTAAGGGACCAGCTCCAACAAGCACAAGAAAAACTTTTCAATGTTGGTTTATATATAACAATATACAGTGAATCAGAACAAGAACTAGATAAAGTCGAATCAGAAATCAAATCAATACTAGAATCAAAACTTGTTTATGTAAAACCAACCCTATTTCAACAAGAACAAGCCTTTAAAACAATGATACCAACAGGAAATGACGCTTTGGGTATATACAGCAAACTCAATTCATCACCACTTTCGTCACTTTTTCCTTTTATATCTTTTGACTTAACATCTGATAAAGGTATTTTGTATGGTATAAACAGACACAACTCTTCTCTTGTGTTATTTGATAGATTCTCTCTTGAAAACTACAATTCTATAACATTTGCAAAATCTGGTTCTGGAAAATCTTACGCCACAAAACTAGAAATTTTAAGGTCACTTATGTTTGATACAAACGTGATAATTTTGGATCCGGAAAATGAATATCAATATATGGCAGAAGCTGTTGGTGGAAGACATTTTAATATATCACTTAACTCTGAACACCATATAAATCCTTTTGAACTACCAAAACCAACAGAAGGGGAGTCTTTCGCTAACATACTTAGAAGTAACATTATAAACTTGGTTGGTTTGTTTAGAATAATGTTAGGCGGATTGACACCAGAAGAAGATGCTATTATAGACAGAGCGATAACAGAAACTTATGCCCTAAAAGACATAACCCCAGATACTGATTTTACAAATATAGAGCCACCACTTTTATCAGATTTTGAACTGGTTTTATCTGGAATGGAGGGTGGGGAATCACTAGCACAAAGACTTACAAAATATACAAAGGGAACTTGGGCTGGTTTCATAAACAGACCGTCTAACATAGACATAAATAAAAAACTGGTAGTTTTCTCTGTTAGAGATATGGAAGATGAGCTTAAACCAATAGCTATGTATATTATTACTCACTTTATATGGGCTGAAATAAGAAAAGATCTAAGAAAAAGACTTCTAGTTATAGACGAGGCTTGGTGGATGATGAAATCTGAAGACACGGCGTCATTTTTATTATCACTTGCTAAAAGAGGAAGAAAATATTTCCTTGGACTAGCTACAATAACCCAAGATGTTGATGACTTTTTGAAATCTCCTTATGGTATGCCGATTATTACAAACTCATCTTTGCAATTACTACTTAAACAAAGTCCAACCTCCATAGATAAACTACAACAAACATTTAACCTAACAGATGAAGAAAAATATCTGCTACTTGAATCAGATGTAGGGGAGGGTATATTTTTTGCCGGATTAAAACATGTGGCCATAAAAATCATAGCCTCATATACAGAAGACCAAATAATAACATCAGACCCTTCTCAAATACTGGCGATTAAAAAAGCAAAAGAAGAGTTGCAAAATGAGCACTAAAATATCAATTACAACAAAATCACTAATGATCGGCACAGCTGGATGTATAGATCTGTTACAGATTTTATTTGATTTTATATTTCCAGGAAGTGATATTATCATTACAGGATTTGGAAAATTTATATTTTTTATTTGGTTTCGTATGTATGGTATGAATGTTTTCAATAAAAAAACGCTTATGTTTGATATTGTTGAATTTGTGCCAATAATCGGCGCTTTACCAGCAACAACAGTTTGGATGATAAGGAGACTTGCTGTAGTTGAAGCGGAAGAATTAGCATTAAAAGCAAAAAATTTTCAAAATCCAACAACACAAAACCCTCAACAAACAGAGAGCGATCCAAACACAGAATTTCTCTCACAAAAAGATCGCGAAAGAAGATTTTCAAAATAAAGTTTATTTATCTAGCCATAGCATATTTTTAGAGCACGGATATTTTTCTGCTGAAAACCTCCTTACAGGAGCAGTACACCTTTCACTTCTTAAAAGAAGTTCAAGGTTTTACGAAGTGATAACATCACTTCTCACCTCGTGCTCGCGCCGGTTGCGCTCGCAAGTCTCTAAAAATATGCTACGGTGAGATAAATGTGTATATAATAGATTTTTTAGATTTTTTTATATGATAAAATATAATCAAATGATAAAAAGGTTAATCTTTATATTCTTCATAGTTTTAGTTTTAATCCCATTTAAACCTGTAAAAAGTCAAATAAACACCTTTGATGGTGAAGATTTGATTGTAAACATAGTCCCGGATTATCCAGAACCAAACAGTATTGTCTCAATATCACTTGAAAGTTACGCTTTTGATTTGGATGCGTCGGTTGTAGAGTGGTCAATAAACGGCAAAAATGTATCTAAAAAAATAGGTAACAAAAAATTAAATTTTAAAACTAGCAACCTAAATACACAAACCAACATAGGTATTACTGTTACAACAAACGACGGCAGGATAATAAATAAAAATTTTTCTATAAGTCCAACATCAATAGATATGCTATGGGAAGCAGATACATACACACCACCATTTTTTAAAGGCAAACCTATGTTTACAAGACAAAGTGCTGTTTATGTATATGCTAATCCTCATATATACGACCAAAACAACACTGAAATTCCAAAGGAAAAACTAATATACAAATGGAAAAAAGACGACGATTCTTTGTATGATATAAGTGGTTATGGAAAATTTTATATAAAAATAAATGGAAGTATTCTTGGAAGAGATATGGAAATAGAAGTTGAAGCAACAGATCCAAATACAAGTAAAGTGGCCTATGGAAGTGTAACAATCTCACCAATTAATCCTATGGTGTTATTTTATGAGAAAGATCCTTTAACTGGTATTAGATATGAAAGAGCGCTTGATGAAAAGAAAATAACCGACAAAACAGAAGTTGAACTATATGCAACACCATACTTTTTTAGTGTTAAAGATCCAAAATCATTAGTTTATACTTGGTCTTTAAACGGTGACACTATAAATGATAGGGAAAATGCCACAAGTAGAGTTTTCAGAAAAATAAAAGATGTTTTTGGAACAGCTTTTGTTAATGTATCAATAGAAAATACTTCTAAAATTATGCAATCAGGTCAAAGTTCTGTTAAAATTAACTTTCCAAAACCAATAAACAAAAATGAAAGTGTTATATAAAATAAATAAAATAAAATATATACTGTTTTTTTTCCTACTACTTAGCCCTTTTTTAATTTCTGCACAAAAAATAGAGTATATACCCCTTGTAACACTACCTGGAGTATCAGAACAAAAAAGACCAGTTGATATGGATAAATTCCTGCCAGGGATGTTTAATCTCCTTATAGGTATAGCGGCAGCGCTGGCTTTCTTGATGCTTGTTTGGGAGGGTTTTATATACGTTTTTGAAGATTCAATAAGTGAAAAAGCTAAAATAAAAGAAAAGTTAAAACAAACAATTTATGGTTTAGGTTTTGTTTTAATTTCATATGCCATAGTATACGAAATAAACCCAGGGTCACTAAGTTTAAAATTAGAGATTCAAAAACCGTCTGTTGACCTTGCACGAGCAGTTGTCTATCAAGGTTTTGGTATTGATCAGGCTTTTCTTGAAGGCGACGAAACAAAAACAAGATATGTTTTAGAAGGTGCTGGTATAAAGATAAACAACAACGGCAAGACCTGTGCGCCCGGGGAAACATCGGGTTGTACAAACGTTGGCGGACTTACAGCTAATACGATTTATGGATTGATAGATTTAAAAACCCAATGCGGAACAGGTTGTTTTATAGAAGTAACAGGTGGTACAGAAGATGGACATCAAACACATGGAGTAGGTAGAAGTCAAGTTGACCTTAACCCAAGTAGCAGTTTAAACGCTTATTTAAAAACCGTAAAACCAAGTTTGGATACAAACAAATTAAAAAACAATGACACCGTCACGGTAAAATTAAACGATAGAAATGTTACATTTACATACGAAGAAATAGGTGCAAACGGCCGAGCAAGCGGTAACCATTGGCATGTTAGTTTTTAAAAAACAATGAAAAAACTTTTAATCATATCAAGTATAATATTTTCAATATTTTTACTAGCACTTGGAGCTTATTACTTTTTACTAAAAACCAACGAAAAATCCGTGAGTGGAAAAAAAGTTTCTATAACAGATTTTTTTCCGTTTGGAAAAAATGGGAACATAGAGCAACCAGAAACAAAGGAAGAAATCCCGGATCAAACAGACCAAATAAATGATTCTTTTAAGGAGAGAATGCGTCTGATATCAAAAGATCCCGTTTCTGGTTTTACATTTATTGAAAAAGGAGATGGTTTATATATACGATATGTTGAAAAGGGAACAGGTCACATATACGATGTCTCAACTTTTTCTGATAAAAAAGATAAAATATCAAATAACACAATACTAAACACTCAAAAAGTATATTTTACAAATAACGGAAAATCTTTTGTTGCTCAATATCTAAAAGATGACAATGTTATAGAAAATAAGTTTATAACATTGTCAGGAACATCAACAGAAACAAGACTCCAAGTTCAAAACATAGATGATTCGATAGAAAGTGTATCTTCTGGTCAAAACAACGGAAATTTGATGTATTTTTCAAGAAAAGGAGTTAATTCTTATGTTTTTGTATCTAAGTTTCCAAAATATGAAAATATTCAAGTGTGGACAGATAAAATAAAACATTTAAACCCTCAATTTTTAAATGATAATTTATATTTACTTACAACGAAACCAAACTCTCAAACAGAAGGTTATGCCTACCTAATAACAAATAAAGGTGTTGTTAAAAAAATACTTGGGCCATCTTTTGGCTTAACAACAAAAGGGGATTCTTTTGGTGAATATATACTATTTAATAATACTTATCCAGGATTTAATTTTATATCATACAACATTAAAAATAACGCTTTTGTTTATCTTTCACCAGGCACTTTTCCAGAAAAATGTGTATTTAGTTTAAAAAATAAAAAAGTGGCCTACTGCGCCGTTCCAACAACAACACTAAACGAAAAATCTCTTGATAATTGGTATTATGGAACAGAAGGTTTTTCAGATGAGTTGTGGAAGTATGATGTTTCAACAGGTGTATCAGAAAAACTAGCTGATCTAAGCGAATACACTATGAAAGTTACAGACATAGAAGAAATATCAATAGACAAAGAGGAAAATACTTTACTTTTGAAAAACAAGGCAGACGGAGGAAGTTTGTGGAGTTTTAATATAAACCCTTAGTTTTTCCTTATATGTTTTCTTATATAAAGCTCTTGTAAGATGGTAAAAATACCACTTGTAATAAAATACAGAGCAATCGCTGATGATAGGGAAAGTGATATTATAAACATCAAGATAGGAAAGCCGAATTTCATTTGAAGTTGCATAGCTTTACTAAAATCAGACAAAGCTGACTTTGTCTTATCATCTTCTTTACTTATTGGTTGTGAATATTTAGCTTGAAGAAAAGTTACTAAACCTGAAAGAATTGCTAATATGATATTTTTCTTTGTTATATCAAATAAACCTAAAAAATTCATATTTATATAACTTGGAATATGAATAAAAGAATACAAAAGTGTTTCTGTAACATTTGGAAGTCCAGATACTAGAAAAACCCTATAAAGAGAGATAATGATAGGAAGTTGAATAAGTAAAACAAAAATACCAGAAAAAGGATTTATATTTTTTTCTTTATAAAGATCTACAATTTTTTTAGCTTGAAGCTCTTTATTGTCTTTATATTTTTCTTTTATATCATTTAAATCCTTTTCAATGGATTTCATTTCAATCTGAGATCTTGTGGCTTTTATAGAAAGAGGGAAGAGTATAAATTTAACTATAATTGTAAGTAATATAACAGCGACACCGGCATCAACAAAAGGAAAAACATTAAATATTCCTATTAAACCATTATAAAGAGGTTTATAAAAAACTATGTGAAAAAAATTTGATATCATATATTATATTTTAAATTTAATTTAATGTTTTGGATAGTCTTAATAACTTTTCTATTTCATCTTTAAGTAAATTAAAACTTAATTTTTCAGCTCCTTTTTTATATATAAAATGAAATATATAGTCTTTTTTTAAAAAAGTTACAAACTCTCTTATTATAGAAAAACCTTGTCTTCTAAGTTTATTTCTTTTAACTGCACTATTTGAAACTTTTTTAGAACAAGTAAATATAAACTTTGGTTCATTAAAAATGGTGTTTTTATATAAACTAAGAGAGATTAAGCTTGAATTAAATAAAAAAGATTTGCTTTTTGAAAATAATTTATAATCTGATCTTTTTATTCTAAACTTTTTAGAGATCATTTACTATTTTCTATTGGCTTTTTGCTTTACAGTAGAAAGATTTTTTCTACCTTTTCTCATTCTTCTTAATAAAGTTCTTGAACCTTTAACAGACTTCTTTCTTGAAAGAAATCCGTGCATTTTAGCTCTTTTTCTTTTTTTAGGTTTATATGTTTGAGACATATATATATTATTAACATAATTAAACATCTTTATCAAGTTCTTTATTTTTTCTCGCAAGATATAATTATAGTTATGCAAATGGATTTAAAAAAAATTTGGGATTCTGTTTTAGTTGAAATTGAATTATCAATATCTAAACCTAATTTTAATACTTGGTTTAAAGATACTAAGTTGGTTAAATTTGATGAGGGAACAATGTATCTTTCTGTTCCAAACAACTTTGTTCAAGAGTGGTTAAAAAACAAATTTCATAATGTTATACTCAAATCTCTTAGAAACATATCTACTAGTATAAATTCTCTCCAGTACATAATCTCAAAAGACGACAAAATACTAAAAATAATCCAAGAAAAAGCTAATATTGTAAACAAAGAACTGCCAATAGAAAATTACTCTATAAATAAAGAGGATAACCTTAATCCTAGATACACATTTGATACATTTATAGTTGGCCCTTTCAACGAACTAGCTCACGCAGCCTCTCAAGCTATAATAAAAAAACCAGGTATTGTTTATAATCCTTTATTTATTCACGGAAATACAGGTCACGGCAAAACACATCTTATACAAGCAATAGGAAACACATTAAAAACAACTGGTCGCAAAGTTTTTTATACAACTTCTGAAAAATTTGGCCAAGAATATGTAAATGCGGTTCAAAACAACAGACCAAACTTCTTTAAAGAAAAATATAGAAAATATGATGTTTTAATAATGGATGATATTCAGTTTTTATCAGGAAGAATGAAAACACAAGAAGAACTTTTTCATCTTTTTAATCATTTATACGAAAACAATAAACAAATAATATTTTCATCAGATAAACACCCATCTTTAATACAAGATCTTGAAGATAGATTAAAATCAAGATTTAGTGCTGGTATGATAATAGACATACCACCACCTGATAATGAATCCCGTATAGCCATTATTAAGTCAAAAGTAAGTCAAAATAACTTTAACTTGGACAAAGAAGTGGTTGATTATATTGCTTTTTCAGTAACTGGTAATATAAGAGAGCTGGAAGGAGCTTTAAATACAATAATCTGTCATTCTCAACTTAAAAACAAAGAATTAACAATAGCTGATGTTAAAAACCTATTAAAAAACACAACTAAAAATAAAAAAATTGTCTCTATAAAAGATATAGTTAAAACTGTTTCAGATTTTTATAATATAGAAGAAGAATTGATATATGAAAAAACTAGAAAAAAAGAAGTTATAAAACCTAGACAAATAATAATGTATCTTTTAAGGGAAGAATTTAGCAACTCATACCCTTCAATAGGGGAAAAACTTGGTGGTAGAGATCACACAACTGTTATGCATGCTTGTGAAAAAATAAAAGAAGGTATTGAAAAAAATCAAACCCTTGCAGATGAAATAAATCAACTAAAATCTATTTTGGCTTAAGATATTATATTTTCCATAATATCAATTAAAAAATGGTAGTTATTGAAAAATTGGCTCCTACACCACCAAAGCATAATTTCAGAGCATAGATATTTTTCTGCTGAAAAATTCCTCGTACTCACATCAGTCACAATCGCAAGTCTCTAAAATCATACTTTGGTGGTATAGGTGTGGAAAAGTCTGTGGATAATACTGTGGATTTGTTATTAATTAACTCTTTATTAACTATTTATATTTTGTTTATAAATATTTAAATGTTTATAAGGACTTGAATAATATTGATTATTAACATACTATATACACATACAAACAACAGTTATCCACAATGGAATTTAATAAAATATCTTTTAAATAAGCCATAAAAATAACTTTTACACCCAATCAACAACAATAATAATATGAAAATAGAATGTATAAAAGAAAAATTATCTAAAGGACTATCAAAAGCAGAGAAAATGATAGCAAAGAATCCTTCTTTACCTGTTTTAGGAACTATTTTACTTAAAGCTGTAAATGGAAAACTTATAATATCTTCAACAAATCTTGATCTTGGTTTAGAACTATCTATACCTGTTAAAGTTTTAGAGGAGGGTAGTGTTTGTGTTTCAGGTCAAGTTATTTCTAATTTTATAAATAGTGTTTTTGATAAAAATGTATCACTTGAAGTTTCAGGTAATAACCTTTATATAAAAACAGATCATACAAAAACCACTATTAAAACCATATCAGCAGAGGATTTTCCTATTATTCCAAAGGATATAAACAATATAGCTTTTGAAATGAATTCATCAGATTTTATCAAAGGTCTTAAAAGTGTTTATTATTCAGCCTCTGTATCGTCTATAAAACCAACTCTTTCTAGTGTTTTAATTTATCCTGATGAGGATTTTATTGTTTTTGTATCAACTGATGGTTTTAGGTTAGCAGAAAAAAGGATTAAAGTTAAAAAACAGAATGATTTTAATCAATTTTTGATACCTTTTAAAAATATAACAGAAATAATAAAAACTTTTGAAGATATTTCTTTAAATATTAATTTTTATATAAATGATAACCAAGTTTCAATGGTTTATGAGGATCTATACCTTGTTTCAAGGGTTGTAAATGGTGTTTATCCTGATTATAAAAACTTAATACCAAAAGATTTTAAAACAGAGGTTGTTTTACTTAAACAAGATCTTGTAAATTCACTTAAAGTTTCAAATATTTTTACAGATAAGTTTAGTCAAGTTTATTTTAAAATTTTACCAAAAGATAATTTATTTGAAATTACAACTAAAAATATTGATATAGGTGAAAATCAAAATAAAATAGAAGCTTTGATAAAAGGGGATAGTATAGAATCAATAAGTTTTAATTATAAATACATAATAGATTGTTTCCAATCAATAGAATCCGATTCCCTAAGTTTGGCTTTAAATGACATAAATAAACCAATGGTTATAAAAGGTGTTAATGATAAGTCTTTTTTGTATCTAGTTATGTCAATGAATAAATAATGTTTAATATACAATCTTTTTTAAACAAACATACACAAAAAATAAATAAAGATGTTTTACTATATGATTCTATTGTTGAATTAGTAAAACAAGAGACTGGTGTTTTACTAAAAAAAGAGGATTTATCTATTAAGAAAGATATTTTGTTTATAAAAACAACCCCTATAAAGAAAAATATTATTCTTTTAAAAAAAGATAATATATTAAAAAGTTTAAAAATACTTAACATAATAGATTTAAGGTAGTTTTTTTAATTAAAACCATTTTCTACTGCCCATTTTCTAACACCATATTCCCAATATTTAAATTGTGGATCAGAATCTGCATTTACAGCAGAATTATCTCTTGGATTGTCTTTGTTTACCCAATAAAGAATACTATGAACACCGCCAGATAAGGTTTCTTGTATTAAATCGTAGTTTTGATCCGCGTTTGTTATATTTGATATACCACCTTGGTATTTACCTCTTAATACAGGTTTAAGTGAATAAGAATCTTCTTTTATAGGTTTATTAAAATATTCAACTTCTTTGTTTTTTAGGATTTCATCCATAAGAGCTCTCCACATAGGAGCAACAATAAGTCCAGCAACCTTTTTTTCCATAGGTGTATTGTTGTTATTACCAGCCCAAGCTCCGATTACAAGAGATGGTGTATAGCCTATAATCCAAGCGTCTTTATAATCGTTTGTTGTTCCTGTTTTAACGGCAACTTGTCTATTTTGAAAATATAAAGGTGATGAGTATCCATAAAGTGGTGCTCTAGCGTTATTGTCAGATAATATATCAGATATTTTTCTTGCTGTTTCTTTGTTTAAAACATCAAAACTTTTAGGAGTTGTTTCTTCTATTATATTTCCTTTTGAATCTTCTATTTTTATTATTGAATTATATAAACTTCTTGTTCCTTCGTTTGCAAATACACCATAAGCAGATGTCATATCAAGTAAACTAACTTCTCCACCTCCTAAAACAAGGGTTAAACCATAATTATTAGGATTTCCTAGTGTGGTTATACCCATATTTTCAGCAAGCGATATAGAATCAGATATTCCCGCCAAATAAAGAGTTTTAACTGCTGGTATGTTTATAGATTGAGCCAAAGCGTTTCTAAGCGTCATCGGCCCTCTAAACTTATCATCATAGTTTACTGGACTATAACAACCATTATCACTTTTAAAATAATCAACAGCACATTTTGTTGAAAATTGAGTTGGAACATCAAACAGTATTGTATCTGGTGTATATCCTTTAACAAAAGCTTCTGCGTATACAAAAGGTTTAAATGTTGATCCTGGCTGTCTTTTTGCTGTTGAAACATTAAATTGACCATCTATCTCTTTATCAAAGTAATCCCTAGACCCCACCATTGTTAATATATTGCCGTTTCTAGGGTCTATAGCCACAAATGAAGCGTTCTCACCGTTAAAGTTTTTTTTGTTCTCTAATGCGTATTTTAAAGCGATTTCTTCTGCTTTCTTTTGAATATCATAATCTATTGTTGTTGTTACTCTAAGTCCACCGTTTGTTAAAACATCTTCTCCGTATTTATTTTCTAGGTATTCTTTTACATACATAACAAAATGTGGAGCTTTTATACCTTTTTCTTCTTTTGGTAAAAAGGTGACTTTTTCTGATATTGCTTTTTGGTAGTCTTCTTCTGTTATATAACCATCATTTTTCATTTCTCTTAAAACCAAATTCTTTCTTTCTTCTAGTTTGTCTTTGTTTTTTCCGTAAGGTGAGTAAAAAGATGGTGCTTGTGGTATTGAGGCCAAATAAGCGGATTCTGTTAAACTAACATCTTTTGCATTTTTACCAAAATACGCCTGACTAGCTTCTTGTACACCATAAATACTTCCACCATAAGGTATTTCATTTAAATAAAGATTAAAGATTTCATCTTTTGTCATTATTTTTTCAAGCTTTAAAGCTAAAACCCATTCTTTTAATTTCCTTGTTGGTTTTTTGTCGTTTGTAAGGATTGTGTTTTTAATAGCTTGTTGGGTTATAGTCGATCCACCCTGACTGAAACTTAGAGAAAATAGGTTTACAAACATTGCTCTTACAAAAGCTTTAATTCTAACTCCTTTATGGTTATAAAAATCTTTATCTTCTATGGATAATGTTGCTTGTTTTATGAAAGGGGATATTTGGTCAAAATCTACAATTGTTCTTTTTTGGTTTTGAAATATATCATAAAGTAGAACTTTTCCTGTTCTGTCATATATTTTAGTTGATTCAACTGTTTTTCTTTGGCTAAAATTGTCTATATTTGGAATATCCAAGTTGGCAAGCCATATAAAAACAAAACCACAAATGATTAAAAATAATGACAGCAACAATAGTAAAAAATTCTTCTTTTTAAGATTTTTTAATTTTAACATAGTATCAATTTATCATTTTTTGTGTTATTATACTAGGAATATAATAAACATTATGAAAGTAAATACAGATGAGAAAAAAATAGATTACCTTTTAGAAAGAGCCGTTGATAAAATATATCCAACAAAAGAAGAGCTCAAAAAAGTTCTTTTGTCTGGAAAAAAAATAAGATTGTATCAAGGTTTTGATCCGACTGGTAACAAACTTCATATAGGTCATATGGTTGGTTTAAGAAAACATAGACAATGGCAAGATCTTGGTCATGAGGTTATTTTTCTTATAGGTGATGGGACTGGTCAAGCGGGTGATCCTAGTGGTAAAAAGAAAACAAGAGATAGGTTTTTTAATCAAGATGAATTAAGGGAAAACGCTGTTGATTATATAAAACAAGCTTCAAAAATAGTTAGATTTGATGGAGATAATCCTATTAAAGTTTTATACAATGGTGATTGGTTAAATAAATTAAATCTTGTTGATATTTTAAATATTGCTCAAAATTTTTCAGTTCAACAGCTTTTAGAAAGAGATATGTTTCAAGAGAGATTAAAAGTTGGTGAATCTATAAATATGAGAGAATTTCTTTACCCGCTTCTTCAGGGTTACGACTCTGTTGCTATGGATGTTGATTTAGAGCTTGGAGCAACTGATCAAACTTTCAATATGTTAACAGGAAGAACTCTTTTGAAAATATTTAAAAATAAAGAAAAGTTTGTAATGACCACACCTCTGCTTTCTGATTCTAAAGGTGTCAAAATTGGTAAAAGTGAGGGTAATGCTATAGGTTTAACAGATCATCCTTTTGATATTTTTGGAAAGATAATGTCCCTAGGTGACGATTCTATAATTCCAATCTTTAAACTGTTAACAGATGTTTCAAATGAAGAAATCAATTCTTTTGATGTTTCAAAAAATCCAATGGAATTAAAAAAGAGATCTGCTTGTTTAGTTATTGAGCAACTTTATAACAAAGATGAGGCTAAAAAAGCTCTTGAAAATTTTGAAAATGTTTTTGCTTCAGGTGGAATACCAAATGATATTTTAGAGTTTTCTGGTGTTGGTAAAAAATTGATAGAAGTTTTAATTGAAGCTGGTTTGGTTTCCTCTAAAACAGAATTTAAAAGACTTGTCTCTGGTGGAGCAATAGAGTTTTTAGATAAAAATAAAACAGTCTCTGATTTTGAAGAAACTGCTTTATCTGGTGTTTATAAAATTGGCAAGAAAAGATTTATTAAAGTGGTTTAATTACCAAACTTCCTCGTCCTCATTATCATCGAATTCGTCCTCATCTTCCTCATCATCTTCCAAAATATCTTCCTCTAATAATGTTTCTTCTCCTAAAATAGCATCATCATCTCCCTCAATATGGAAACCGTCCGCTAGTTTTTTTGGGTCTATATCACCATCATCCTCATCTCCGTCTTCCTCCATAGGATCTTTCGGTTCATCACTTAAATCCAAAACCCCGCTTTTTTCATCCTCCTCCTCATCCACTTCACCATCCACCTTTTTCTTTTTAATTTCTTTTTTCTTCATATTTATTTAAATAATAATTATAAATTATAATTTCAATAATTTTTAACAGAAAATGATGTTTTTTGCAAATTATTATTGTTGTGGATAAAACCACACCTATCCCACCAAAAAGCATAATTTTAGAGAACAGATATTAATTTTTTTTTCTATAACACGCAAAAAATGTTAGTCCTAATGCTATTGCATCAAACTCATCATCAGATTTTTTTAGATTTGTTTTTAATTTCAATATCCTGCTTGTCATATCTATTACCTGTTTTTTTTCACTTCTTCCGTATCCTGTTACAGCAACTTTAACTTCAAGTGGGGTAAATTCAAAAACTTCTAGATTGTTTTTGTTGGCTTCATACAAGACAACACCTCTTGCTTCTGCCACTCCTATAATAGTTTTTTGATTTGTGTTAAAAAATAATTTCTCTATTGATAAAAATTCAGGTTTGTATTTTAAAATAATCTTTTCTATTTCTTGTCCGATTAAAAAGAGTCTTTGACTATGTGTTTGTGATGTTTTTGTTTTAAAACATTCAGAAAATAATAAAACTTCATTTTCTTTTTCTTTTTTTTCTAAAATAGCTATACCAAGTCTTTCAAAACCAGGATCTATTGATAAAACTTTCATATAAAATTATTCGGCGTTAGTATAAACACTTTGAACCTCATCATTTTCTTCAAGCTCATCCACTAAAAGTGAAAGTTTCTCTCCGTCTTCGTCTGAAAGGGGAATTGTTGTGGTTGGAATCCATTCCATTTCGTTATTTTTTTGAAACGCCCATGTTACAGAACCTATACCAGCAAGAGAAAATCCGTGTTTTGAAAGAATGTGTTTTATTTCTTGAGCTGCCTTATTTCTGTTTTCAGTAAGAGCTTCTATTATAAGACCACAACCTCCTGGGCCATAACTTTCATATATTATTGTTTCCATTTCAGCTCCGGATTCAGTTGATTTTTTAATAGCTCTCTCTATGTTGTCGTTTGGAACATTAGCTTCTTTGGCTTTTTGTATAGCATTTTTAACTCCAGGGGAGCTTGTATTTCCGCCAGCCTTTTTAAGTTCTGCTGTAATCATTCTTACTAATTTACCAAAAATCTTAGATTTTTGACCATCAGTTTTTTCTTTTTGTCTTTTTATTTTTGACCATTTATTGTGTCCTGCCATATTGTTGTTGATTTTTAAATTGTTTATTATAAAAATATAAACTATAAATCGTTTCTAGTAAAATAAGCAAACTTACACCAAGTGCAATATTATTAGAAATTTTTCCAATAATCCCTCCTAAAATTATTGTAACTTGCATAATAAATATACGAATAAAAATAATTCTCATACCACCATCGTTTGTTTTGGATAGGGTTTGTGAGTAATTTTTATTTTTTATAAATGTTATAAATTCCAAAAGATGTCTAGCAGACATAATCAAAAGTCCTGTTTTTATGGAAGAAATACTATTAGATATAATAGTAATCATTTTAATCCAATCAAGAGAATATCCACTAGTTCCAAACATAAGTGTTGAAAGAAGTAAATGAATAAAAATAAATGTTGATAGGCCACTTAGCATTAGAAGGATAAATAAAACAAACCATTGTCCCATTAAAAGTCTAATAAGCATCTCAATTGTAAAAAATGTAACAATTATAACAGTTTCACTCCAGAAAAAAAGAGCAACATTAAGCGGGTTCCATCCAAGGAAAAACAGTCCATAAAAAGGAAAAAGGTTTGATAATAAAATGACAAAAATATTGATTTTATTGTTCATAATAAAAGAACCTAATTTATAAGATATTTTCCGATTTTTGACTGTTCCATATTGATTTTTAATTATTTTACTTAAAGATTACAAAATTTGACAATTTATATCAAGTTTCATAATCTTTAATCAGATGAGAATTAGGATTCAAAAACCTCAAATAAGTAAAGGATCAATTTTTATCAGTTCTAGTCCTAATGTAAGAACAGAGTTTTTAGCCAAAGGTATTGTTGAAATAACAAGTATGGGAGATTTAAATATTGTTATTTCTGCTTTAAATAAAATTAAAGAAAAATTAGAAACAAAAAAAAGAAGAAGAAATAATGGCTAAAGGCCGTTTTTATTTTTCAGGATATTTTATATTTAAATGTCCATATCCGTGTTCCGTTACAACTCTTCCTCTTGGGGTTCTTTCTATAAAACCAACCTGCATAAGATATGGTTCATTGAAATCTTCTATTGTCGCCTCTTCTTCGGAGAGGGAAGATGCGATTGTGGAAAGACCAACAGGGCCACCTGCAAATTTGTTTATTATTGTGTTTAATATTTCTCTGTCAGAAGGAGTCAAACCTTTCTCATCTACACCCAAAAGTTTTAAAGCGCCAGAAACTGTTTCTTGTGTTAAATCAGTTTTGTTTATTTGCCCAAAATCTCTAACTCTTTTTAAAAAATAGTTTGCTGTTCTTGGTGTAAATCTTGATCTTTTTGCAATTTCCATCGATGCTTCTTTTTCTATGTTTACACCAAGGATTTTTGCTGACCTTTCTATTATTTTTTGAATCTCCTCTTCGGAATAAAATTCTAGCTTAAAAACTCCGCCAGAGAACCTTGATCTAAGAGGGGAGGACAGACTAGCAACTTTTGTTGTTGCTCCGATTAGTGTAAAAGGTGGTAATTCTAATTGTATTGTTCTTGCTGATGGGCCTTTGCCTATGATTATATCAAGTGATCCTGATTCCATTGCTGGGTAAAGTATCTCTTCTATGTTTTTATTTAATCTGTGTATCTCATCTATAAACAAAATATCACCAGATGAGAGGTTGGTTAGTATTGAAGCCAGATCACCAACTTTCTCAATGGCGGGGCCAGATGTCACTTTCATTTGTGTGTTTAGGTGTTTGGCAATAAGATGGGCTAGAGTGGTTTTTCCAAGTCCTGGTGGCCCATAAAACAGTATGTGTTCAGGCGGGTGGTTTCTCTCTTGGGCCGCTTTAAGAAGGATGGAGAGGTTTTTTTTGATGTTTTCTTGACCAATATACTCGTCCCAAAGAGATGGTCTTAAGGCGGTATCCAGAAAAATGGAATCCTCGCTCTTTTCTAGATCCTGCTTCTTTTGTTCTTTCTTTGTTGACATAAAAAGGTTTTTATGATAAACTTACGCCCGAGGCACATTTTGATTATTTGTGGCTTTTTTGTTTTCTTTCGGTGTGTTTTTTAACATTGATCTACACCTTCCAAGGTATAAATCTCTAAACGACTGAATCCTAGAGGATTTACGAGTGTATTGACGAGGACATTCTGGGTATACTTTTAGTATATTCTGGAATTATCCTTAGTTAATCACTTTGCTTTTAATATTTTTATATTTAAAGTGTCGTTTAGAGATTTATCTCTTGGAAAACTTTTCTCCTACTATCAATTATTCATAAATAAACCATTGTTGCAAGGTTTTTTTACATTAAAAATTAAATTTTTATTTCTGGCAAAGATGTTTTATGATTTTTTTAAATAAAATTTTAATTTTCAATCGTAATAATTCTTTCCAACTCTTCAATAGTTGTTAAACCTTTCAAAACTTTAAGTATTCCATCTTCTTTCATATTTAGAAAACCTTGTTTTTTGGAAACTTCTTCTATCTCTCTTTCACTTGAACTTTCTTTAACAATATTTTCAATACTTTCATCCATAACAACCATTTCATATATACCAATTCTTCCTTTATATCCCGTATTATTACATTTTTCACAACCTTTTGCTTTAAATAAATATTCTGTTTGTATATTTTCCAAATAACTTTTATCTGTTATGTTGTCTAAAACATTTTTAACTTCGTTAAGATTTTTCTGATCAATATTTACCTTTTCCTTACAGTTGTCACAAAGTTTTCTAACTAATCTTTGAGCCATTGCTACATTTATTGCAGACCCTAAAACTTTTGGATTTATACCAAGGTCTATCAGGCGGGGGAATGTTCCGGCAGATGAGTTTGTGTGAAGTGTTGAAAAAACCAAATGTCCTGTTAAGGCAGAATTTATAGCAATTTCGGCTGTTTCTGAATCTCTTATTTCTCCAACCATTATAATATCCGGATCTTGTCTCAGCGCACTTCTAAGTCCTGATGCAAAAGTATACCCAGATTTTTCGTCTGTTTGTGTTTGCACGATTCCGGGTAGGTGGTATTCAACAGGATTTTCAATAGTTATAATCTTTATTCCAGGAGCGTGAATCTTTTTTAAAAAAGCGTAAAGGGTTGTTGTTTTACCAGATCCTGTTGGGCCAGTGTTTAGTATCATACCGTTTGGTTTTTGTATTTGTTTTAAAATAACATCAAGCATTTTCTTATCTATATATAGATCTTCAAGGGGTATAGATATGGAGTTTGGATTTAAAACTCTCATAACAACAGAATCTCCATACGCGCCAGGTAAAAGTGATGTTCTTATTTCTATCTCTGCTTCGTTGATTTTAATACTAAACCTGCCGTCTTGGGCGCCAGATATGTTTAGTTTTAAGTTTGAAATAAGTTTTATTCTAGATAAAAGCAATTTAAATGTTTCTGGGTCAAAATTTAGTATATCAACTAAAACACCATCTAACCTGTATCTAATCCTTACATAACTCTCCTCTGGTTCTATATGTATATCTGAACAGTTCATATTTATAGCTCCAGCCAAAATAATTTCAAGAATTTTAGATATTCTGTAAGTCTTTTTCATTTCCAAAACATCTTTGATTAGTTTAGCAACATCTTCCATACTGTGAACTTCTTTCAAAAAATCACTTATCTCTTCATTTGAAATATCCAAAGCCCCACTTTTTGTTTCAAAAGAATAAGAAAGATCTTTATATCTATTCCAAACTTTTTCTAAACTACTGTGTGAAGCCATAAAGATTTTGACTTTATATCCACGATCTATAATTTTTTGAATTGATTGTATAGACTGGGTGTTTTTAGGGGAGATGATTGCCACTTCAACATTTTTATCAATATGGTTAAATACTCCGATTTGATTTTCTCTGGACTCTATTTCTGATATAAATCTAAGAGAGTCGGTGTTTATTGGGGTTATGGAAAGGTCAATATATGGCAAATCATAGTTAGAAGCCATCTGTTTAGTCAGCTCCTCCTCTTCGGCTTTGTGAAGGTCGGCTATCTTTCTATTTTGTTTATCTTCATTAAAATCAATCATTTCTATATTATAACCTAGAATTTATAAAAATACACAAAAAATTAAGTGG
>CAYLWA010000006.1:0-10359 GCA_964387335.1 uncultured Candidatus Saccharibacteria bacterium
GCTGGGAGACAGGGACTCGAACCCCGATACCAAGGACCAAAACCTTGTGTCCTACCTTTAGACGATCTCCCAATGATTACAGAAAATACTATAACAAATTTATTAAATTTTGACTATTCTCCCAACAAATCAACAACTGCCAGTTCCATTGGCAAAAATTCGGCAAAAGATCTTGGTATTTGTGTGTATGCCAAAAGCAGTCTATCTATTGTCTTTGAATTGACTTTTACTTTCTTGTCCCCTTCTATACTTTTTATAAAATCCATATCAGTTGAAGAAAGATTTTCTTTTATAAAATCTTCTTGTCCAAAACGAAGTAGTAGTATTGATCTAAACTTATCAACTACTACCCTACAAAAAACCAGAGGGTCAACGCTAGATGATTTTGCTTTTTCCAGTGCTTTAAGAGAGTTTTTTAAATCTCCCAAAGACAGATTTTTTACAAAATCATTTATAATCTCTATCTTTGGTGCACCAGTCACCAAGACAGCTTCATCATAAGAAATCTTTTTATCTTTTGAAATAGAGATAACTTTTTGGACATTTCCCAAAGTATCCCTAAAAGAACCATCACCGAGTATAGAGAGCATTTCGGCAGTCTGGGAATCGACTTCAAAACCTTCTTTTTTGCAAACATTTAAAACTGCTTGCTTTAAAATCTCAACTGTTGGTTTTTTAAAAACATAAGTTTCTGTTCTGGATGAAATAGTGTCAAAAACTTTGTGAGCCTCTGTTGTTGCCAGTATAAAGATAACATGGCTTGGTGGCTCTTCTAGCGTTTTAAGGAGTGCATTTGAAGCTGATTTTGAAAGCATATGCACCTCGTCCAATATATATATTTTGTAAGGAGAATTGAAAGGCAGTGTGGACACACCAGAAGTAATCTCTCTTATATTCTCTACACTGTTGTTTGATGCAGAGTCTATTTCATAAAGATCGTCAGATGATACACCAAGTTCTTTTGCAAATATTCTAGCAATAGAAGTTTTACCTGTCCCACGAGAACCAATAAAAAGATAGGCATGAGCAACTTTTTTTAGTTTTATTTGAGAAGATAAAGTTTTGACTATATGATCCTGACCCAAGACATCTTCAAAACTCTGTGGGCGATATTTGCGATATAAAACTTGTGACATTTCAGTATTTTAACAAAATAAAATAAAAAGTGCTATTTAGCACCCTTCTCTTTTTTAATTTTTATTGCCTCGCCAGTATCTTTAACCGCTTGTTCTATTAACAAATCAGCTTGTTTTTCACTTGGAATTTTTAACTGATCAAAAGATCCGTCAATAATTTTCTCTTCAATCATTTGTGATTTTGGTTTTTCCATCTTCATACATTTAAATATTTTTTAAAAATAAAATCAATTTTTATTAAACACAACAGCTTTTCTTTTATCTTCCGAAGCAGAGAAAAGCAACTTTTTACTAACCTCGCCGTCTCTTGTGGCACATATCGAGTAAATCTCGGATATGCCAGTTAAATCTTTTGTTAAATTTGAAACTCTGATCAGTTCAGAATTAACATCATCTAATATTTTTAAAATTAACAAATAATCACTTTGATCTATAATATCTTCATTTTTAAGATCGTTAACTTCATTAATTAAAAATCCCAAATATCTTTCAATAATCCAAGCCCTTTGCGCCTTATTTCTACCTTTACCTATATGGAGCTCCTCAAAGAGTTTTTCTTTTGACGGGTTTTCTGAAGTGAGAACATTTATAAAAGCTCCTTTTACACTCTCCACGTCGTTCATAAAAGATTCAATGTCAGTAGCATCTTCTGGTTTTTTTGAAAGCATCGATTTATAACTTCCTATATCAACAAGACTTCCCTCTATAAATCTTTTATGAAAGCCATGATAAACAGCCTCCTCTCCTTGTTTATAAGCATAGGATTTTAGTTGTATAAGATTAACAACAATACCAGATTCAGACTCAAAAATTTCAACAAGATCTATTTTATGAATGGAATCTAAGTAATCTTCTATATAAAAATTAGGTATTGTTTTTGGCTCAAATTCATGTAATTTTTTTCTAAGTTTTATAAAATGAACCATAGTCTTTATCCCAAAAACTTCTAGAGGATCTCTTCCTTGTAATTTATGTCCGGTTATTAAGATGTTCTTTTCATCATCTGTTAAAGAATGTTTTAAAGCTAAAGCGTTAGAATTTCTTCTCATATTTTCTTTAAATTGATTTGCCAGAATGTCTATTTCATTATCAGAAAGATTTATACAAACTTTAGTAAAAAAATTTATAAGGTAAGAAGCTTTTTCAATAGAAATTTTCTTTACAATAGATCTTACAAATATATCCTCAAGTTTAGTTTGATTTTCTTTTATGGTATTAAAAGCAACAGAATAAGCATCTGAAACACTCTCCTCTTTAAGATCGACAGGTTCTAATCTTAAATCAGATACCACACCTCCTTCTTTTTTTGTTTTAATAACCAAATCCTCTCTCATAAAATTTAATTTACTATACAATTATACCAAAAAGAAAATATTTGATATAGTGGTTGTATAAATTATGAAAAAACAAGAAAAACAAGAGGGTGTTTTGGTTGGTAGTATCTCCATATCAAGCAAGGGTGTTGGTTACTTTCGCCTACCTGAAAGCGAAAGAGATGAGGCCATAGAAGTTCAAAGTGAATATTTAAACAAGGCTTTGCCTGGTGATACAGTTGAGATTGTAAAAAGACCAGAGCTTTTCTATGGTAGAGTTCAAGGTCAAGTTGTAAAAGTTTTAGAAAGAGCCAAAGAAAATTACGTCGGAACAGTTTTCAATAACGGAAAAAATATTTTTGTTAAAGCTGATGATGGTAGAGTTTATGTTGATTTTTTCATAAAACCAGAAGACAAGTTTTCAAATATAAAAACTAACACAAAGGTTTTAATTAAATTTCTAGGTTGGAACGATGGCTTTAAAAACCCCCAAGGGCAAATCTTAAAGATTATTGGTCAAAAAGGAGAACATAATGCGGAGATGAAATCTATCTTGTTTGAAAGTGGATTTGAAGATGAATTTCCAAAAGAAGTTTTAAAAGAAGCAGATGGTTTAAAAATAGAATCTGAAAAACCAGAAGTTAAAGCTATGGAAATATCAAAGAGAAGAGATATGAGAGATGTTTTAACTTTTACAATAGATCCAAAAGACGCCAAAGATTTTGACGACGCTCTTTCAATACAAGACTTAGGTGATAATCTTTACGAGATAGGTATTCACATAGCAGATGTTAGTCATTTTGTAAGACCAAACACCGCTTTGGACAAAGAAGCCTTGAAAAGATCACTATCGGTTTACTTGGTTGACAGGACAATACCAATGCTTCCAGAAGTTTTATCAAACGACCTTTGTTCACTTAATCCAAACGAAGACAAATATACTTTTTCAAGTGTATTTAAAATAGATATATCAGGAAAGATACACGACAAATGGTTTGGAAAGACCATAATACACTCTGATAAAAGGTTTACCTACGAAGAGGCGCAGGAAATTTTAGACAACGGCAATGGTCTTCATTTTAAAGAATTAGAAGTTTTAAGAAAAATCGGTAAAATACTAGAAAAAGAGAAATTTGAAAAAGGGGCTATAAATTTTGAAACTGATGAAGTTAAGTTTGAATTGGATCAAAACGGAAAACCGATCAGAGTTTACAGGAAAATAAGAGGAGATACTCATAGACTAATAGAAGAATTTATGCTTCTATCAAACAGAGAAGTTGCTGAATTTATTTATAAAAAACAAAATGTTGGTGGTGGTAAAAGCAAGGGACATTCTGTTTATCGAATACACGAAACTCCAGACAAAGATAAAATAAATGAACTCTCTATATTTTTAAAAGCGCTTGGATATGACCTTAAACACAAAGACGGAGAAGTTAGCACAAAAGACATAAGCAGTCTGCTTGAAAAAATCGAGGGTTCGGCAAACGAGGAGCTTATAAAAACAGCAACAATAAGATCAATGGCAAAAGCTATATATTCAACAAAAAATATTGGACATTTTGGGTTAGGTTTCCAGTTTTACACACACTTTACTTCTCCAATCAGGAGATATCCAGACCTTTTGGTTCACAGACTTTTAGAGAGAGAGCTTACATCAGGAAAAGTCTCGACAGACGAGTTTGCTTTTTTTGAAAATATCTGTATGAAATGTTCTGAACAAGAAAAAAAAGCTGCTGATGCTGAAAGAGGCAGTATAAAATACAAACAAGTTGAATATATGAAAGATCGTATAGGTCAAGTATTTGAAGGTAAAATAACTGGTGTTATAGATTGGGGTATTTATATAGAAGAAAAAGAGACAAAATGTGAAGGTATGATGAAAATGAAAGATGTTGGAAATGTTTTTGGAGACTTTTTCGGTTTCAATCCTAAAAATTATTCTGTTGTTGGTCAAAAAACTGGTAAAAAATTTACACTAGGAGATAGTGTAAAGTTCAAAGTTATTGGAGCGGATTTGGAAAAGAAAACACTGGATTATCAGATAATATAACTTATTTTGCAACCGTTATAGCTTCTTCAAAAGCGACAGAAAGAAGTTTTGATACACCACCTTGACCCATAGTGATACCATACAAAACTCCTGCCCTAGACATAGTTTCTCTGTTGTGAGTTATAACTATTAGTTGAGAATACTTTGAAAGTTTTTCAATCATATCTCCATATTTTTTAGAATTAGCTTCATCCAAAGCGGCGTCAGTTTCATCTAGGATGATAAAAGGTGGTGGATTGACTTGAGATATAGCAAAAAGTAATGCTATTGATGTTAGCGCCCTTTCTCCACCAGAAAGTTGTATTAAACCTCTAACTTTTTTTCTTGGCAAAGAGACATCTATATCAATGCCATAATTTTCTTCTTTTGTTGAAACATCTTCCATATCTTCAAGATTTGAAATATCCAAAGATTCTTCGGTTATATTCTTGGTCACAACATTTAAACTAGCAGATCCTCCACCAAACATAAGTGAGAAAAATTCAGAAAACTTATCATTTATTTTATTTAAACCACTTGTGAATTCTTCTGATAGTTTATTGTCCAAATCAGTAATCAAGTCTTTTAAAGATTTTGCTGAATTTTCCAAATCCAATATTTCTTTTTCTAAAAACTTGTCTCTGGCTTCTGTGTCTTCGTATTCTTTTAAAACATCAGACGCTCCCAAAACACCAGATTCTTCAAGACGGATTTTTAATCTCTCAATTTCCCTTCTATTTGAACCAAAATCAAAATTATCAATACTGTAAACATCATTTTCAAAACCAAGTATCTCTGTTCCCAAGATGGAAACAAACTCTCTACTATCCTCTTTGAAAGCAAGATCTCTGTTTTTAAAATTTAATTCTTTGTTTGCAACATCAGAACTTGTAGCAAGTAAACTTTGTTTAAGTGCCATCAATCTAAAAATTTCTTTTTCAGCATCTCTATTTACATCTTTCTCTGATTCTATTTTTTTATACAAATTATCATATTCCAAATTTAGATTAGATTCCTCCAAATCTAAAACCTTTTTATCTTCAAGTAATTTTTGTTTTACGGAAGTAAGTCTTTCTATTTCAAGTTTAGCTTCAACCAAAGGTTTTGTGTCTATTCTGTCTTGGTGCATTTCTATAAAAGCTGACATAAGAGATCTTATGGTTTGAGCATACTCTACGATTTTATCCAAATCTCTTGATTTTTCTATCTCGCCAACATAGCGATTTATTTCTTTTTGAAGATCTTTAACAACACCCAACTCAACAGTTTTAAACTCTTTTTGACTGTTAATCTCCTCTTCCCTTCTTATCATCTTCAAAGTTGCTTCTATTTGACCTTCTATAACACCGATTTCTCTACTACAAACATCTTTTTTCAATCTAACATCTTTCATCTTTGATTCAACCGCCAAGATTTGAGAATTAAAACCATCACTTAATTTTTCACTTTCAAGTATTGCTCTAACTGATTTTATTTTTTCATCAACCTCAAAAATCTCTTTATCATTTTCAGTTTTTTCTGCAAATACAGAATTTTTTAGATCAGAGATGTATTTATGTTCTTGGTTTAAATAGACTCTAACTTTTGAAGCAAGTTCTTTTTTTAAACCTTCAGCTTTTTCTATTTTTTCAACTTGTTTTTTTAAAAACTTTAAATGAGGTGAGAGTTCTTTACGCAAAGAAAATATTTCTTTTATATTCTCCTCTGTTTTTAAAAGCTTCTTTTGACTTTCGATTTTCTTGTATTGATAAACTCTAAGTCCAAGAGCTTCCTCTATCATCTCTTTCCTTTCACGACTTTTTGCGCTTAGTATCCTATCAGCTTCACCTTGGGATATTATGTGATGCCCAGATGAACCTATGTGAGCAGACGCTAAAAGCTCCGTTATATCTTTCAATCTAACTTTTGAACCGTTTAAAAAATATTCATTTAAACCATCTCTGTAAACAACCCTCTCCAAAGAGACTTCTTCAAAATCTATCGGTAAAAATTTACTCTTGTTATCGAAGATAACTCTAACAGATGCTTTACCGGCCCTTATAACCTCATTTGAACCGTTCCAAATCAAATCCTCACCCCTCTTTCCCCTTAAAGACTTGATAGACTGCTCACCTAAAACAAAACGAAAAGATTCGGCAATGTTGCTCTTTCCGGAACCGTTCGGGCCAACGATGGCAGATATTGATGTATTGAAAAGCAACTCACTTTTCTTTGCAAAAGATTTAAAACCATTTATTTCAAGTGATTTAAGATACATAAGATAAATTATACCAAAAAAAATTAAAATTGAATGTTGACAACATACACAGGATAAGAATAATATTTATGTTATGAAAAACACAAAAAAGGAGACTTCAAATGATCAGCCAAAAGTGGCTATCATAGGTTACGGCTATGTAGGTAAAGCGGTATATAACTTTTTCAAAGACCGTTTTAATGTAGTTGTTTACGATCCTTATTACAAAGAATTTAATAATAAAAAGAAAGTTTCAGGTGCTAAACTAGCAGTTGTTTGTGTTCCAACAGCAATGAAAGAAGATGGCTCCTGCGACACATCACTTGTTGAAGAGGTTGTCTCTTGGCTTGACGCTGAAAATATTTTAATCAAAAGCACCATACCCCCAAAAACCACAGAAAGTTTAGTCAAAAAAACTGGTAAAAATATATGTTTTAGCCCTGAATATATCGGCGAAGGAAAATACGAAGTTCCTTTTTGGAAAGGATATCCAGATCCAACAGATATGAGAAAACACGACTTTATGATAATTGGCGGAAAACCAGAAGTTAGAAAAAAAATCTTATATTTCTTTAAAAAAGTTTTTGGTCCAGAACCAAAGTTTTATCAGACAGACAGCACAACAGCAGAGCTCTGTAAATATATGGAAAACTGCTTTTTAGCTACAAAAGTAACTTTTTGTAATGAATTTTATGATATAGCAGAAAGTTTTGGCGTTGACTACAATGAATTAAGGGAAATATGGCTTTTAGATGGAAGAATAGGCAGATCTCACAGTGCGGTTTTTGAAGACAAAAGAGGTTTTACTGGAAAATGTCTACCAAAAGATCTCAACGCTCTTATAAAAGCATCTGAAAAAAATGGTTATAAACCAAACCTACTTAAATCTATAAACGAGACCAATAACGAGATGATAAAGAAAAACAAAATTTAGTTTTTCCAACCTTTTTTAATTAAGGCTTTCTTAGCGGCGTCTTGTTCTGCATCTTGTTTTGACTTACCAGAGCCCATAGAAACCTCCTCATTTCCGACAAACAAAGACACTGTAAATATTTTATCATGATCTGGGCCAGTTTCTTTTATTGTTTTGTAAATTGGTGTAAAACCAACATACTCTTGAGCTTTTTCTTGAAAAAGACTTTTAGAATCAATATGAGAACCCTCCTCTGCTATTTTTTCTATAAGAGGTGTGAAATTTGTTTCTATAAATTTTTTAGAATTTTCATAACCACTATCAATATATATAGCACCAATAATAGCTTCAAGAGCATTTGCTAAAATATACTGCCTTGCTCTGCCAGTATCCTTACTTTCTCCTTTTGAAAGAAGTAGTAGATCATTTACACCAAGAGAAGAAGCAATAGCTGAACAAGTATCGGCATTTACAAGAGCTGATCTATATGAAGTTAAAACACCTTCATCTTCATCTTTGTAATTATGAAATAAATAGTCAGTGATGACCAGCTCCAAAACAGCATCGCCTAAAAACTCCAACCTTTCATTGTGATCTGTCTTTAAATTTCTATTTTCATTTATGTATGATCTGTGTGTAAAAGCTTGTTTTAATAAAGCTTTATCTTTAAAGATAATACCTATTTTTTGTTCAAATTCGTTAAAATCCATATTTTTATTTTCCAATAAGCAGATTTACCGCCTTAGTAATAAGAGGTAATATATCATTATAAAAATTCAAGTCAAGAATTTCTGTTAGTTTAAACCACCTAGCATCATCTAAACCTCCACTGTTTACAAGTTTTATTTCCTCAAATGGAGACTCTGCTAAAAAGTAAGTTACATTCTTTTTTATTTTACCTTTTTCTGGCTGATAAGTTGAATATTCATTTGTGCCAAGTTTTTCTTTTATTTTTACACTCAAAGAAAGCTCGTCTTTTATCACCTTAATACACTCTTTGGATATTTCATCATCAGAAGCTTTACTTTTGTCTATTTCTATATGACCCTTAGATAAAGTCCATCTACCGAAAACATCATGAACCAAAGCGACATAAATATTACCTTCAAATTCACTATACACCACAGCACCAGCTAAATATTCTGTTGTTACTGGTTTGTTTGGATCGTCAACAACTTTTTTAGAAACCTCATCTTTTCCCGGCTCACCTATTTCTTTGTAAACAGCACCCAAAACGCCGTTTACAAACTTACTAGAAGTATCACTTCCAAAAACTTTTGAAAGTTCAATAGCTTCGTTTATTGCAACCTTTGCAGGAACTTCACTTCTATCTGAAAACAATAATTCATAAAGACCTAAACGGAGTATATTTCTGTCTATCAGGTTTATCTTATCTATTGGCCACTCCGGAGCAGCTTTTTCTATAATCAAATCCAAATCTATTTGCTTGTCAATAACACCAATGAGAAGTTTTTCCATAAAAGGAAAATCATTGCTGTTTGGAGCAAATTCTTTGAAATTCCTATTTAAAACCATAAGGCAATCATCTTTGGAAATAGAACGAAAATCCCATTCAAAAAGTGTCTGTAAAACTATTGATCTTGAAAGGTGCCTATTTGCCATTTTTTTGATGTTAAAGAAAAAATTATCTACCCTCTTTTTTCATCTTTTGCGCTTGTTTTAAAAGTTTTGATTCTAAATCTATAACTTTTCTACCTCTGTATTCGCCTGTTTTAAGCGAAGCTCTATGGCGCAAATGTTTGTTGCCATTTTTATCTGATGTAACAGATGGTTTTGAAAGAGCGTGATGAGACCTTGTATTGCCCCTTTGAGCTCTTGTATGTCGCATTCTTACTACCATATATACTATGATATCATATCAAAACAAAAAAGTAAAACTACCTTAAAAAGGTTCTTCTGTGGATTTTGGTTAAACCATATTTTTTAATAGCTTTTAAATGCTCTAAACTGCCGTAACCAACATTACTTTCAAAACCATAGTTTTGATATTTTTTAGCCTGTTTTTTCATAAAATCATCTCTGTAAACCTTTGCCAAAATACTGGCCCAAGATATGATTTTTTCCTTCTCATCACCCTTTATAATAGTTTTTTGTTTTGGAAAATTTAAAATATCCGTTTTAAGTCCACCGTCAAATAAGATGGTATCCTCTTTTTTTGCTTCAATTTTCTTTATCCCTCTCTCTATACTTTTTTTTATAACTTTTGATAAACTAAACCTGTCTATTTCTTTTGCTGAAAAAGATATTATGCAAAAATTCAAAAAACCTTCTTTTTTTAGTTTTTTTAAATAATTAGAAAATAACAACCTCTGATTTTCATTTAATTTTTTGGAATCAAAACCTTTCTTTGGTAATTTTTTGTCTTTTTTTAGTTTTTGATAATTGTCGAAAGTGAGTTTTACAAAACCAAAGCAAATAGGCCCAGCAAGAGGGCCTCTGCCAACTTCGTCAACACCTATAACATCACCTTGTTTCATCTAAACTATCATAACATGTAAAGTTTTTAAAATAATAATTTTTAGTATAATTAAAGATATGAAATACTGTCATCTACATACCCATAGCCACTACTCCCTCTTAAATGCATTACCAAAAATAGAAGATCTAATCTCTTTTGCTAAAAAAAACAATATGGAGGCATTGGCTCTGACAGATAACGGAAACCTTTATGGAGCAATAGAGTTTTATAAAGAATGTAAAAAGAAAGA
>CAYLWA010000006.1:10459-16043 GCA_964387335.1 uncultured Candidatus Saccharibacteria bacterium
GAATTAAAAAACAGCAAAGAAAAAGAAAATGATTTGATATCTTTTGCTAGAGAAAATAATACAAAAATTGTTGCTGGACAAGAAGTTTACTATCTTGAAAAAGATGACAGAAAAGCTTGGAAGACACTGCTTTCAGTCCAGTCAAACGGTGAAATAAGACAAGAAGATGATGAAGTTGATCTATCATTTTGTTCCGAAGAAGAAATGATTAAAAAGTTTAAAGAAAACCCTGACGCATTAGAAAATAATCAAGAGATAGTTTCCAAATGTAATCTTGAAATAGAACTCGGCAAGTGGGTATTTCCAGCTTTTACAATAGAAAGTGGTTTGTCCGCAGATGAAGAATTAAAAAGAATCGCATACAATGGTATAGAAACACATAATCTAGAAAGAACACCAGATCTTTTAAAAAGATTGGATTATGAACTAGAAGTTATAAAAAATAAAGGATACTCTCCATATTTCTTAGTTGTGGCAGATCTTTTAAAATACGCTAGTTTAAATGGAATTTTAACAAACATCAGAGGTTCAGTTTCTGGATCACTTACAACTTACCTTTCAGGAATCACAAAAATAAATCCAATAGAATACGAAATACCTTTTGAAAGATTTTTAAACCCTGACAGACCATCGGCGCCGGATATTGATATGGATTACGCTGATGACAGAAGAGACGAAATGGTTGAATATGCCAAGAGAAAATACGGTGAAGATAAAGTGGCACAGATCGGAACATTTGGAACAATGGCAGCAAGAGGTTCTGTTCGTGATGTAGCAAGAGCGCTTGGTTTTCCATACTCTCTCGGTGATATGATAGCTAAACTTATACCTATGGGATCACAAGGTTTTCCAATGACAATAGAAAGGGCTCTTGAAGAAACAGAGGAATTGAAAAAAATATACAAGGAAGAAAAAGATGTTAAAACCATTATAGATATGGCAAAAAAAATAGAAGGTTGTGCAAGACATATGGGTATTCACGCTGCCGGAGTTGTCATATCTCCAACCGAAATAACTGATTATACCGCCCTCCAATATGATCCAAAAGGAGAAGGAAAAATTATCACTCAATACGATATGTATAGTATTGAAGAAGCTGGTCTCTTAAAATTCGACTTTCTGGGGCTTTCAAACCTTTCTATAATAGCAGACACACTAACCCTTATAGAAAAAATACAAGGAATAAAATTAAAACAAGATGATATACCAATAAACGACAAGAAAACTTTTCAGATGTTAGCAAAAGGAGAAACCACTGACCTATTCCAACTAAACGGAGATGGAATGACTAGATTTTTAGTTGAACTCAAACCAACAACCATACACGACATAAACGCTATGGTGGCACTATACCGTCCAGGCCCAATACAATTTATACCGGATTATATAGAAAGAAAACACAATCCCCAAAAAATATTTTATCTTGATCCTGCACTAGAACCGATACTTAAAAAAACATATGGGATACTTGTTTATCAAGATGACCTCCTTATGATGGCTCACAAACTAGCCGGATACTCTTGGGGTGAAGTTGATAAATTTAGAAAAGCTGTTGGAAAGAAAATCCCAGAGGAAATGGCGCTACAAAAGGAAAAATTTATAAAAGGTTGTATAGAATATTCAAAGTGGCCAGAGAAAAAAGCGAAGGAACTGTGGACTTGGATAGAACCATTTGCTGCCTATGGATTCAACAAGGCTCACTCTGTTTCCTATGGTTTGGTCGCTTATCAAACAGCATATCTAAAAGCTAATTTCCCTGCTGAATATATGGCTTCAGTTTTAACTCACCATGAAGGTGAGGTTGAGAAAGTTGCAGAATCTGTCGCGGAATGTAAAAGGATGGGAATACTGATACTACCACCTGATATAAATGAATCTTATTCAGACTTTACAGTTGTCAAAGACGCTCCTACTAAAACTATTCGTTTTGGACTTACAACTATTAAAAATTTTGGAGAAAATATATCACACAACATAATAGAAGAAAGAAAGAAAAATGGAAATTTTAAGACACTTGAAGATTTTTTAACAAGAGTCAATGATAAAAACACAAACAAAAAATCACTAGAAGCTTTGATAAAAGCAGGAGCCCTAGACTCCTTGTCACAAGAACATCAAGCAAGCTTTAGACACGATCTTTTAAATAACCTAGAAAAACTACTTGAATTTAGCAAACAATCAAAACCACAAGAACACCAAAATTCTCTATTTGATAATTCAAACTCTCATTCAAAGATAAATATAATAAGATCAACAGATTTCAATAAAGCAAATGAACTCCTTTGGGAAAAAGAGTTGTTAGGACTTTACCTATCTGGACACCCACTTGATCAATTTAAAGAAAGATTGAGTAAAAGAGATATTGACATAAAGAAAATTAAAACACTTAAAGATAAAAAAGAGGTTATAGTCGGTGGAATAATTGAAAGTATAAAAGAAATAGAGACAAAAAAAGGAACAAAGATGCACTTTGTAAAACTTTCTGATATGACCGATTCAATAGAGATGGTTTTGTTTCCAAAAATATCAGAAGAGTTTAAGGACATATTAAACAAAGACACTTGTGTAGTTGTAAAAGGAAAAATATCCGAAAAGAATGGTGAAAAAAGTATACTAGTTGATAAAATAAAAATATTGGAATAAAAACAAAAACTCCCAAATGGGAGTTTTTGTTTTTAGAAAGTGGTATTTATTACTTTATTGTATTAAATATTCTTTCAGATGAATAATTTACATTTCCATTTGCATCCTTTGAACCAACTTTAAAATAGTAAATTGTATTTTGTTTAAGATTTTTTAATGTAACAGAGTGTGATGTGGAAATATCCGAATCAGAAATTGTTTCTGTTGCCCACTTTGAGGAGCCTATTGAGTACTTGTATGTTACAAAAGAGTTCGCGGGTATGTTTGTCTTCCAAGTTATAACATATTCACCATCACTTACTTCTGAAGCTTTTATACTGCTTGAATATATTCTATTTGACTTTGTTGTTGAGTTATCAGAATTAGATGAAGTGTTGATATTTGAAACTGTATTTATAACAGGATTAACTATTGAACCGATCGCGCTCCTAACTGTATCAAGTATTGAATTTGAACTAGAAGAACTTTGCGTTGAAGACTGTTGAGATTCTATATATCTAGGAACAATAGCCCATGTCTGATCATACTCTTGAGCATATCTGTATTTAGACAAAGTGTTGTTTATAAAATTCCAAGCATCTTGTCCTTTTAGATTCCCATCATTTACACCAGGAAGGTAACTCATAGCTGCCCTAGCAATGTTTACAAATCCAGATTGGCCATCTCCAGCACTTGATGCATAGTTATCAGCTATTATTTCTTGCAATTTTGAAGTGCTAAATGCCTCTACAAATTCCTTTGGTGTTTGTATAAGTCTACCAGAACCATTTCTTGTAGGTATTACATAACCTGCAACAAGTTGTGGAACAGCATCTGGATGTATTGTTAAATACAAATATATCTTTAATCTATCATTTAATATTGGCTTAAATGGATAACCCATTTCAGAAAGCATACCCCAAACATTTAAGTTATATCCCCAACCCCAAGGGGCTTCTAGGGCTGTAACCTTGCTTGGATTAAATGAAGGTGCTGTGACAGCATAACCTCCATTTCCTGGTTCCAAGATTTTCATTGGGTTATCTTCCCTAACATCTTTTACAGCGTTATACCATAACCAAATACTGTCTATTTTGTTTCCATAACACCAAGGACTTGTCTCTGTTAACCTATTAAAAGATCTGTCTTTACAGCTAGAATCATAAAATGCACCACCTGTGAAGTTATATAATCCTTCATAAAAAGCAATGTTTCTATTTAATATTCTAGTAAAGTATTCTTGCTCTGGCATACTGCTAGGTGCTATAAATCCAGCAAGACCAATCTCTCTTAATCCCCAAGCAACTCCCCTGTATTCCGCTCTTGAAATTATACCAGCAGTGTTTGGATTTCTTTTCCTGTAAACATCAAAGTCACTTCCAACACCTATTGCATAAGATGCCGCCATAAATAAGTTTTCCAAGTAGTAATAATCACCAGTCAATATATATGGAATATATGAAAGTGACGGTAAGTGATTTATTCCTGGTTCAATTCCTGTCCTTCCATTTATTACAGCATTAGGAAGTATTCCTAAACCATCTCCTTCTGTTGCATCTGCCTGACCACCTATAAGCGTATAGCCTGATCTAGCATCCAAAGACAGACTTTTTCCGAAAGCTGATTCACCACTATTTTTACTAAATGTTTTTCCAGTTTTTGTTTCCCTATAACTTAATCTAACAGATCCACCGACATCAGCATTTGCCAAAAGTGGTTCCATAAGCCTATATGCGTTTGGATTATTTGAAGACATTGAATACAAGAATCTTGTATACCAACCAGGTATAAGTCCTAGATCTGGTCTTCCACCTGTAGCAGGCATATATGTACAAACTTGTGATGAGCCACCTATATCATTTTTTCCTAATCTAACTGTTTCAACCCAAGACGAAGTTCCACACTGACTATTCCAGGGTTTATTTATAGCATCATCTATTGCACTATTTGTTATTTTTATTGAAGTGTCAAAATTTGGAAGAGCTTTTGTTTCTACCATATAAGCCAGATTGTGATCTATATGTATATCATCTGGTTTATTTTTCCAGAAAGTTTTTCTCCATCTTGTTGCATAAGCTTGAATAAAATCATTTTTTGAATAAACATTTTTGTTATCCATTCTAAGTGTTACCGAATACTTGATATCTTGAAGAGCATCTGCCCAAACATCTTCGCCAATAAAATCAACTTTTACATTTGATGTTGATGGATAAAAAGTTGCTATAAACATAGGATGGAAAGATTTGTAACCACCAAAAGATAGATCAAAAGATCTTGAAGGTGTCCTATCTTCAACTATAACCTCTGTAACAATTGGACCAGATAACCAATATCTTATATTTCCAGAACCAATAACATCCCTTATATCAACGCTACCGCCCGGAGAAAGAGTCATCTTTGCGTCAAGGTTGTATTTTGAAGATAACATCTCCGAAGCCGACAAACCGTTTCCACAATTACAACTAGATTGATTTACAAAATCAACAGAAATTGATGAATTTGCAGGAAGTGAGTATATAAAAGAAAGTATTGCGTGTTTTACAGAACCGTCTGGCCACCTGTTCTTAACATCAGCTTGTGTTTCTACCAAACTACCAGCAATTTTTGCTTGTGGGAAATTTGCAATATCACCTTGTTTAAAAACTCTTGAAACAGAAAACACTCTGTTATTTTGGTTTTTACCATCTATCTCTTTTATAATGATTTTATTTGAAGCGCCTGAAGGTATTTGACCTACTGGTGGTGGATTATTATCAGCAGATTTGGCTTTTGTTGAGAAACTAAAATTTTGAGAAGTTGATTGATTGTTTGATGAATCTTTAACCTTTATAGCAAAATTATAAACCTTATTATCTAAAAGATTTTGCAAAATTATACTATGGATCTTTGAAGGATTTGGGGAAATAGCGCTCTTGTCATAATTTGTAGAAGTTCCATAAGAGACATCAGCAGTACTATCCTC
>CAYLWA010000006.1:16143-21227 GCA_964387335.1 uncultured Candidatus Saccharibacteria bacterium
CGCTCTTGTCATAATTTGTAGAAGTTCCATAAGAGACATCAGCAGTACTATCCTCGTCTGTAGTCCAAGATAAAGTAGCGGAACTTGTGTCTATATTTTTTATTACAACATCAGATATTGAAGGAGGTGTTGTATCTGTTACAGGATTAGGTGTTTTAACTTCTGTATATTTACTTACAGTAAAATCACTTATTGAGTCATCACTTGACCACCAACCACCTCCATATGAGCTAGGTTTTCCAGCACCAAAAGACATAATAGCGCTATCTGAAAGTTCCCCTCTCGTATCACAGTTTTGACTTGCATAAAGAACATCATTTAAATAGATACTACACACAGAATCCTTCCATTTTAATCTAACTTTAAGCTCCTGATCTTTGCTACCGAAATAATTGTTGTATTCAGCCGAACTTAAAGTTTTTGTGATATTAGCGTTTTTAAAATAGAATACAAAATAATCTACTTCTATATAAAAGCCGATTTTTTGATCACCGGCATCATCAACTGCAAATACTGTTCTGTATTTGTATGGAGGCAGAGCAATTCTTTCATCTCTCGAATATTTTGATTTTATATTAAAAGTAACCTCACCACCGGAGTAATCAAAAATATTTTTAACAACAGAATTTCCACTAAAAAGATAATATGACGTGTCAGAGTTCTGTGTTCCACCTTTACCAAAAGAGACACCGAAAGAACTAAAATTTACAGCACCCCTACCTTTAACTTTCAAAACTGCACTAGGGCCGAAAGTCGGAGTAACAGACGCTCCATCAGATGTAGAAGAAACTTCAGAAGATGCACCTTTTATATTTAAAGCTTTGTTTAACTTTTCATTTGATCCACCATCATTTCCACCTCCATTACCACCACCATTTTCCCTTCTTACATATTTACTTACAGTAAAATCACTTATAGAGTCATCACTTGACCACCAACCACCTCCGTATGAGCTAGGTTTTCCGGCACCAAAAGAAAACATTGAAGATGCTGAAAAACTACCTGTGGTATCACAAGGGCCTTCATTATATAGAGTATCATCTAAATAAACACTACATTTTGAATCTTTCCAGACTAGCTTTACTTTTAACTCTTTGCCTTTAGAAAAATATCTTTCATACTCAGCGGAGCTTAAAGTTTTTGTGATATTAGCGTTTTTAAAATAGAATACAAAATAATCTGCTTCTATATAAAAGCCGATTTTTTGATCACCAGCATCATCAACCGCAAATACTGTTCTGTATTTGTATGGAGGCAGAGCAATTCTTTCACCTCTTGAATATTTTGATTTAACAAGGAATGAGACTTCACCCCCAGAGTAATCAAAAACACTTTGAGTGTCACTTGAATCAAATAGATAGAAAGCTGTATTAGTATTTTGTGTTCCTCCTTTTTCAAAAGAAACCCCGCTTCCGTTTGAAAGTGAATTAAAATTTACACTCCCTGTTCCTAAGACTTTTAATATTCCAGACGGACCAAAAGTTGGAGTAATAGATGCTCCGTCAGATGTAGAAGATACTTCAGACCTCAAACCTTTTATTTGCAAAGTCTTAACTAAGACTCTATCATCTTGTGATGATGTTAAAAGAGCACTTATCCTGTCTCTATACTGTCCCAAAAACCCAGAACGACTTAGAAAAACAATCGACAAAACAACGATAACAATAACTAAAAGCTGAATTAATTTTTTAAACATACTTGAAATTTATAAATAATAATTATTACTTATAAGTATAACATAGTTAAAAAAAAACAAGTATCAAAAATACACAATTTTCATTTTTATTGAAATTATTTTTTTATAACACCAGAATCTACACCTTTTAAAACTTCATACATACTCTCCGATCTATTTAGTTCATATAAAAGATCTTCTTTTTCTTTTTGATTTTGATCCCATATTTTTACGGTTTCAGCACAATTGTTTTTGACCAAAAATTCATATCTTTTATTGAATATTTCCTCTTCTGTTGAAGTCGGGTGTCTCTGTATATAGAAAGATATAAAAGCCCCTATCTCTTCATCTTTCTCTTCTTCGCTTAAATATTCAGGACATCTAAAATATCTTGAAATAAATTGATCCTCGGTTGGTTCTTTTTTACTGTAATCAATAAATAATGATAAGAATATTAAAAAAATCAAAATAAAAGAAATTTTCAAACCATTTTTATTTAAAAAACGCTTAATTAAGAGCAAAAGATGTTTTTTTGACCATTTAACCATACACTTTCATTATAATATAAAACTAAAATAATATAGATATTAAAGATCTTTCGTGGCCGTATTTTTCAAGATCTTCTAATATCATTTTTTCAGAAAATTTATCAATATTATTTTCTATGTTTTTATCCCACTCTAAAAATATTTTTTGAAAGTCGGGATTTTTAATATACTGTTCAAAACCGTCTGTAAAAACAAAAATCCTATCGCCCTCTTCTATATCTAAAACTCCACTATCCAAATATTCAGCCATCTGTTCTTCCCCATTTATAACTGCGTATGGCCTACAGACACCACTTGAAATAAATTTAATATTCATTTCTTTATCGAATTGAGCAACAAAAGAATCGCAAATAGATGCCCAATATGCTTTATTATCTAAAATAACAACAAATGAACCGGTGGCTGAATAAAAACCGGTTTTATTGCCAGAAATATCACTTTTACCCACTTTTTTATTATATTCAAAAACTTTGCCGTTGGCATATTTGAAAACATCTAAAATATCGTTAAGTTTAAAATTATTATATTTTTCTTTAACACTCTCTATTACAGATTCACAAAAGATCCTTGAGACATCACCTGCTGGTGAAGGATTCGGATATTCTTTATTATACTCAACCAATTTCATAAAATTCAAAGTGACCCCATCAGAAACAACAAAAACTGGTGGGTTATTTGAAGTGAGCAGGTAATCTTCTTGAGGATAAGAATAATTTTTCTTTACATATTCAACAAGATTTACTTTTTCTGCAAATTTATGAACCAATTCTTCACTAGTAGGCTTAATAATCGAAAAATATTTCATAAGATAAAATATATCATATATTCACACACAACAAAATTTTAACCCTATCGTTCAAATCCTAACGTAAACCTCTAACAGAGGTTTACTTCCGGCGCAATCAAAAAATCTCCTTTCGGAGATTTAGTGTGCGCCGGGTAGGATTTGAACCTACGTAGCCCAATGGGCGACAGATTTACAGTCTGCTGCGATTGACCACTCCGCCACCGACGCAAAGTCTTGCAAAAGCAAGACAGTAGTTTGGATAAATCCAAACTTTCTTTATACTACCATATTTTCAGAAACTACAAAACTATCTGTGCTTATGGTTTTTTTAGGGTTTTTGACATCAAAATTAAACTCTCCTAGCTTATCAACTGACACAGAGACAACACCTCCTTTCAAAACTTTTTTTCCAATAATCAAACTAGCTATTGGATTTAATATTTTTGTTTGTATAAGTCTTTTTAAAGGTCTAGCTCCGTATTGAGGATTGTAACCATCTTTTGCCAAAATATCAAAAACCTCTTTTGAAAGATTGATCCTTATGTCCTTGTCAGCAAGTCTTTTTGAAACTATATCGACTTGTATTTTTACAATATCTTTTATTGCTTCTTTTGATAAGATGTCAAAAACAACTATTTCATCTAACCTGTTTATAAACTCTGGTCTGAAATAATTTTTAAGTGAAGACATTATTTTATCCTTGGCATCATTATAATTTGCCATATCAGTTTTATCAGAACTGAAACCGATTTTTTGCATTTTATCTATATGTTCTGCACCAATATTTGAAGTAAGTATGATAACTGTATTTCTAAAATTAACAGTTCTACCTTTTGCATCTGTAAGTTTTCCATTGTCTAAAACTTGAAGGAGAATATTGAAAACTTCTGGATGAGCTTTTTCAACCTCATCAAACAAAATAACTGCATAAGGTCTATGTCTTACCTGCTCCGTAAAAGCTCCACCTTCATCATATCCAACATAACCCGCCGGAGCTCCGATTAGTTTTGAAACAGAGTGTTTTTCCATAAACTCCGACATATCAACTCTAATCAGAGCTTTTTCATCATTGAACATAAACTCCGCCAAAGCTTTTGTTAATTCTGTCTTACCAACACCTGTTGGGCCCAAGAACAAAAATGAGCCGATGGGTCTGTTTGGATCACTTATCCCAGCCCTCGATCTTTTTATTGTATCAGCGATTTTAGAGACAGCTTCTTTTTGACCAATAATTCTGTTTTCCAAGACATCTTGCATCTTTGACAATTTATCAGCCTCACTCTCAAGCATTCTGGACACAGGAATACCTGTCCATTTTGAAACTATTGTAGCTATGTCATTTTCATTTATCTCTTCTTTTAAGATTCTTCTGCTACTTTGCAATTTCTTTAATCTTTTGACAGATAAGTCTAATTCTTTTTCAACCTGTGGTATTTGACCATATCTTATCTCGGCAGCTTTCGCTAAATCAACTTTAAGTTCAGCATTTTCAGCTTCGACTTTAAGCTCTTCTAATTTCTTTTTCAACATCTTTATACTAGAAACTGTTTCTTTTTCATTTTTCCATTTAAGTTCTATTTCAGAAGTTTTTTCTTTTAAATCAGCAATTTCTTTTTCAATTTCTTTTATTCTGTTTTTAGATTTAACATCTGTTTCTTTTTTCAAAGCCTCTTTCTCTATTTCAAGTTTAACCACTTTTGAATTTGTCTCCTGTAAAACAGGTGGCATATTTTCAAGAGAAATTTTTAAATACGAAGACGCTTCATCTATAAGGTCAACAGCTTTATCTGGTAAAAATCTATCTGTAATATATCTTGAAGAAAGATTAACAGCAGAGACAATAGCTTCATCAGTTATCCTTACACCATGATAGAGCTCATACCTTTCTTTTAATCCACGAAGTATGGTCATAGCGTCAGAAACCGAAGGTTCATTTACATAGACAGGCTGAAATCTCCTAGTTAGCGCAGGATCTTTTTCTATGTACTTTTGGTATTCTCTAAGAGTTGTCGCCCCGATAGCTCGAAGTTCACCTCTTGCAAGGGCTGGTTTTAACATATTTGAAGCATCCATT
>CAYLWA010000007.1:0-3673 GCA_964387335.1 uncultured Candidatus Saccharibacteria bacterium
ATATGCCATATGTAATACTTAATTAAAAGTCTCATATGTATGTGAACTTGTGCAGCTAAATATTTTTAAATGGCAGTGTGGATAAAAGTGTTTTCCGGTGGGACAAAGTGGTGTATTATATAACCAAGGTGGGATGAAGTGGGATAATAATTTCACCTTCAAAAATCAATGCTGATAGGAGAATATACACACACAATGGATGAAAAAAACAGAGTTTCAATTCCTGCAAAATTTAGGAATGAACTCGGAAAAAAAGTAATCATAACTCCTGGGCTTGATGATTGTCTTTTCGTTTTCACTTTAAAAGAGTGGAACAAAATAGAAGAAAAATTAAGTAATTCTTCTATCTTGCACGGTGACAGCAGAGGTTTTAGTAGATATATGTTTGGCGGAGCAACTGAAACTGATATTGATTCAACTGGCAGGATACTTATCCCAGACTTTCTCAAAGAGAGAGTGTCTCTTAAAAGTAAGGTGGTTATCATTGGTGTTTCAAGTAGGCTTGAGATTTGGAGTGAAAAAGTTTGGAGCGAATACAAAAAGGTCGTCGAAAAACAAGCTGACACTTTGGCTGAAAAACTTTCATCAGTCGGAGTTTTATAAAATGATACACCAATCTGTTCTTTTACAAGAATCAATAAATGGTCTTGAAATAAAAAAAGGAGACGTCTTTGTTGATGGCACACTAGGAAATGGTGGCCACTGTGAAGAGGTCTTAAAAAGATTTGGTAAAGATGTTAAAATTTTTGCCTTTGATTTGGATGAAGATGCCATAGAAAGATCAAAAAAAAGACTTTCTGTTTATGATGGTGATATAACCTATATAAACGCAAATTTTAAAGATATGGTGGATGTTTTAAAGAATTTAGGACTTTCTGCTGTTGATAAAGTTTTACTCGATATAGGGCTTTCTTCAAATCAACTTGAAGAATCTGGTAGAGGTTTTGCTTTTTCTAAAAATGAACCTCTCGCTATGACTTTTTCAAGAGATAAAAAGGATAGTTTTGACGCTTATGATATGGTGAATTTTTGGGATGAGGACATACTCCGAACAATTATTCGTCAATATGGGGAGGAAAGATTTGCTGGTAGGATAGCTTCTGGGATAGTTAAAACTAGAAAATTGTCTGAGATAAAGACAACCGAGGATTTGGTCAATATCATACTAGCCAATACTCCAAAATTTTATCATTATGGAAAAATTCATCCGGCAACAAAAACATTTCAAGCACTACGTATTGCTGTAAATGACGAGCTTACAAATTTGTCTTCTGGAATTGAAAACATTTTCTCTTTTTTGTCAGTTGGTGGTAGGTTGGCTGTTATATCATTTCATAGTTTAGAAGACAGGATTGTAAAAAAATATTTTAAATCTCTTCAAGAGCAAGTTTTGGCAAAAAAGATAACCAAAAAGCCGATAACTTCAAAAGAAGAGGAGATTAATTTAAATAAGAGGTCAAGAAGTGCAAAACTTAGAATTTTAGAAAAATTATAAAAAATATTATGAACACAAAAACATTAAATATAGAAAATTATCATATATTCTGGGCATGTTCTTTTGTTATAGCATTTTCTGCTGTTTTCTATATTTACTGTGTTATAGGAACTGTTTATAATATAGTGGACAGAGAAGTTTCAGAAAACAAATCAAATGTTCTAGCTCTTTCAATAGAAGAAAAACAATTTGATTTACTTTCTTTAAAAAATAAAATAACTTTGGATTATGCAAAAAATTTAGGGTTTATAGAGAGTTTAGATAACAAATATGTATCAGCTAAACAATCCAATTTTGCCAAAGCTTCTTTGTATTTAGATAACTAATTTTATAATTCGTGAAAAATTATACTGCAAATAGAATAAGGTTGATTTCTTTTTTTATTCTATTTGTTTCTTTGTTTATAATTGTCAGGCTTTATATTTTACAAGTAGTTGATCACGATCTTTATATAGAAAAAGCTGACAAGCAATACACAAGCAGTTTCAACATTTTCAATAGGGGAATGATAGGTTTTTTGGCAAAAGATGGTTCTGTGGTTCCTGCCGGTACACTTAAAAATGGTTTTACAGTTGCTATAAATCCAACCATATTAAAAAATCCAGAAGAAGTTTATGAAAAAATAAAAGACATTGTTTCAATCTCAAAAGATGATTTTATACTGAAAGCTACTAAAAAAAATGATCCTTATGAAGTTATTGAAAACAGAGTTAGTTATGAAAATGGTAAAAAGATAGAAGAATTAAAGATTAAAGGTTTGGATATTTATACTGAAAGGTGGAGATTTTATCCTGGAAAACAGTTAGCTTCAAATGTCTTAGGTTTTATGGGTTTTGATAGTGGAGGGACAAACTTTGTTGGTAGGTATGGTCTTGAAAGGCAATATGAGACTAATTTGAGTCGTAAAAACAGTAGTTATCAAAATTTCTTTGCTCAAATATTTTCAAATATAAAAAATGATGATGGTATTAAAAATGAAGCAAATGTTATAACTTCTATTGAACCAACGGTGCAGTCTTTTTTGGAAGATGAATTATCAAAAGTTAACAAAACTTATTCTTCGGAATATAGTTTGGGTATGATAATCAATCCTAAAAATGGTGAGATTTACGCTATGGCGTCTTCACCATCTTTTGATCCAAACAATATAAAAGATGAAAAAGATCCTGCTATTTTTAAAAATCCTTTGGTTGAAAATGTCTATGAAATGGGATCTATTATCAAAGTTTTAACTGTTGCTTCTGGTATAGATACTGGGGTTATTACCGCTTCAACTACTTACAATGATCAAGGTTTTATTTTTCTAAATAATAAAAAGATTTCCAACTTTGACGGTAAAGCAAAAGGTATAGTTGATATACAAACTGCGCTTTCACAATCTTTAAATGTCGGTATGGATTTTATTGTTTCAAGGGTTGGAAATGAAAGGTTTAGTGAGTATCTTTATAACTTTGGTCTTGCAGAAAAAACAAAGATAGATCTACCAAATGAAGCTAAAAACTTGGTAGAAAATCTAAAAAGTAAAAGGGATGTAGAACACGCAACGGCATCTTTTGGTCAAGGTATCGCACTCTCTCCTATATCAACTGTTAGGGCAATAAGCGCTGTTGCAAATGGTGGACTTCTCATACAACCTCACATTGTCAAAAGGATGGATTATAAGGTTGGTATAAGTAAGGAGATATCCTATGTTCCAAGCAAAAGAGTTATCAAAAAAGAAACAGCAGAAGAGGTCACAAGAATGCTTGTAAAAAGTGTAGATACTGTCCTTAGAAATGGGCAAGTCAAGATGACAAATTATAGTATTGCCGCAAAAACAGGAACAGCCCAAATAGCCGAAGGTGGAAAATATAGTGAAAATGATTATCTCCACTCTTTTGTCGGTTATTTCCCAGCTTATAACCCAGATTATTTTATATTTTTGATGACAGTAAAACCTAGGGGTGTCCAGTATGGCTCCGAATCATTAACAGATCCTTTTATGGAAATCGTTAAGTTTTTAATAAACTACTATGAGGTTCCACCAGATAGGTGATTTTATTGGATAACACTTTTAGAATCAACACTTCCCATTTTTTCTTCAAGCAATTCTTTAACTATAATTAAATCATCTTGTAATTCTTTAAGTTGATCTTTTTTTATTTTTAAAAATACTCGGTTGGATTTTACTGCTTCTAG
>CAYLWA010000007.1:3683-19360 GCA_964387335.1 uncultured Candidatus Saccharibacteria bacterium
TTATTACGAAGTTCCTCCGGATAGGTGATTTTATTGGTTATTTAACTTTCCATTTTGTCCAATAAAACCACTTGTGTCTGACATTTTTTCTTTAAATAATTTTTGTGCTAAAACCAAATCAGTTTTTAATTCTTCAAGTTGATCTTTTTTTATTTTTAAAAATACTCGGTTGGATTTTACTGCTTCTAGGACAGCAGGGTCATTTTCATCAACTTCGCGTTTATAATTTTCAAAATCTGATTTTATTTCACTGATTTCTCTCTGAATATTTTTTATATCTAATTCTAGTCTTTGTATTAGTCTATAAAGACTAACTTCATCAAATTCTTTGTATTCCTCTCTTCTTGATAAAGCATCTTCATCTATCGTCGTATTTATTATATTTTCCATATTTATATATAGTAAGCAATTTTTTTTAATAATACAAATTTATTTGAATAATTATTAGCTCAATTGTTTTTTTATGGTTTTGTGTTATTATTTTGATATGGCCCTATCGTCTAACGGTTAGGACGAAGCCTTCTCAAGGCTTAAATCGGGGTTCGATTCCCCGTAGGGTCACAAACAATCCCCAAACAGGGGATTTTTGTGACCCTAAGCAAGAGTGTCTGCACACTCTTGCGTCGGGGAATCGAAGGCCGGAGGCATGTTTTGTCATCAGACAAAACAGCCGAGGCGCGGAAACGACCGAGTCGAGCGACGGCGAGACGAGAGTTGCTGACGATTCCCCGTAGGGTCACAAAAGCGAAAAAATCCAAACTGCTTTGGATTTTTCATTTGTTATGAGGCTTTTTCTCTATATTATCCAGATAAAGAGAAAGAAATGAGAGAGGTTTTGGATCTTGCTATAAATCCAACAAAAGACAAAGAAGAAATAAGAAGGATTGTTTTCAGTATCGGTTTTTGGCTTGAAAAAGAAGTTGATAAATACTTTTGAAATGTTATTATGGGGTTTAATCTTTTTATGGATAAAATAAAATGGATAATTTATAAAATTACTCATCCGTTGTTTAGACTTTATTGGCGAATTTTTAAACCAAAAACTTACGGATCAAGAGGGATTATTTTATATGGAGAAAATATTCTCCTAGTTAAAAATATAAATGTAAATTATTGGTCGCTTCCTGGTGGGAAAATAGATAAAGGAGAAACTTCTGAAGAATGTTTATTTCGTGAATTAAAAGAGGAATTGTCTATTTCTGTTTCTAAAATAGATTTTAAACTTGGTGAATATATTTCAAACAAAGAAGGTAAACGAGATACTGTTTATATATTTGTTGTAAAACTTTTATCATCAAATTTTCAAAAACAATGGGAACTTCAGGAGGCAAAATGGTTTCCGCTTTCTTATTTACCAAAAGATTTAAGTCCTGCGACATCAAGGAGAATAATAGAGTTTAAAGCTGGAAATAAAAATCTTGTTTGTGATTGGTAATTTTAAGTGATTAATAATCCTTGCTTTATTTTTTGTTTATGAGAAAATAAATAGTGGACTGGTTCCACTAGTCCAGGGAGGTGATCCAGAAAAAAGGGTGTCGCAAGGCACCCTTTTACCATTTTCTAAAACTTCAAAAATATGGTATAATAAAGAGATGTCAAAAGTCTTTAATCTAAAAAGTGAGTATTCCCCAGCAGGGGATCAGGTATCTGCTATAAAGTCTCTAACTGATGGGGTTTTAAAGGGTTTGGATAAGCAAACCCTTTTAGGTGTTACTGGATCTGGAAAGACTTTTACTATGGCAAATGTAATTGCAAACATTGGAAAACCGACACTTGTAATAGCTCACAATAAAACTCTTGCAGCTCAACTTGCCCAAGAGTATAAAGAATTTTTTCCAGAAAATGAGGTTCATTATTTTGTTTCTTATTATGACTACTACCAGCCAGAGGCTTACAAACCTATAACAGATACTTATATAGAAAAAGAATCTATGGTAAATGAAGAAATAGAGAGGCTTAGACACGCTTCAACACAGGCTCTTTTGACGAGAAAAGATGTCATAATAGTAGCTTCTGTTTCTTGTATATACGGATTAGGTTCGCCAAAAGAATACGAAGAGGTAAATCTAAAAATTTCAGTCAATCAAAAAATAAGCAGAGCAGAGCTTTTGAGAAAGATGATTGAGATTCATTTTGAAAGGACGAATGCCGATCTGTCCCCTGGGCTTTTCAGGGCTCTTGGTAACACCATTGAGGTTATGCCTGTATCAGAAAAACTACTTTATAGAATAGATTTTGAATTAGATTTTGTAAAATCTATCACAGTTTTGGATCCAATAACACGAGCTTTCGTCAAAGAAGTCTCTGTATTTTATCTTTTTCCAGCAAAACATTTTATTACAAACAGCGATCAGGTTAAAAAAGCTATAAAGAGTATAAAAGATGAGTTAGAAGAGAGACTTGAAGTTTTGGAAAAATCAGGAAAACTTTTAGAGGCAGAGAGACTTAAAAGGAGGACTAATTATGATTTAGCAATGATAAGAGAAGTTGGATACTGTACTGGTATTGAAAATTATTCCAGGCATTTTTCTGGCAAAAAAGAGGGTGAGGCGCCGGATACTTTACTTTCTTATTTTCCCCACAAAAAAGATGGCACAGCTGATTTTTTGACTGTCATTGATGAGTCCCATGTTACTGTCCCACAGATAGGGGCTATGTATGCAGGTGACAGATCTAGAAAAGAGACTTTGGTCTCTTATGGTTTTAGATTGCCGAGCGCGCTAGATAACAGGCCTTTAAACTTTTCTGAATTTCAAGGGAGAGTTGGACAGGTTATCTATACTTCTGCAACACCTAGTGAATATGAAAGGAAAAATAGTAAGAATATTGCCGAGCAAGTTATTCGTCCGACAGGTCTTTTAGATCCAGAGGTTTATGTAAAACCGGTTAGTGCTACAGAAACCTATGGTGGACAGATTGATGATTTTATAAAAGAAACAGTCAGGGTTGTAAAAAATTCAGGTAGGGTTATAGCTACCACTCTTACAAAAAAGATGGCAGAAGATCTTTCTGAATTTTTAAAAGATAAAAAAATAAAAGCAGAATACTTACACAGTGATATCAAAACCATAGAGAGAATAGAAATACTTACAAAATTTAGAAAAGGGGAGTTTGACTGTCTCGTTGGAGTAAATCTTCTAAGGGAAGGTTTGGATTTGCCAGAAGTTGCCTTTATTGGAATACTTGATGCTGACAAGGAAGGTTTTTTAAGATCTGAAACATCTTTAATACAGATTATAGGTAGAGCGGCTAGGAATGTTTTAGGAAGGGTTGTTTTGTATGCAGACAGGATGACTGGTTCTATGCAAAGGGCAATAGATGAGACAAATAGAAGAAGAAGTATTCAAATGGAATACAACAAGAAACACAATATAACTCCAAAAACTATAATCAAGAAAATAAAAGATATAACAGAACAGTTAGAGTCAAGACACAGCAAAGCTGTTAAAAGTGAACTTGCTTTGGATAGAAAAATGTATGGAAAAGATTTGGCAAAACTGATAAGGCAAAAAGAAAAACAGATGAATTCTGCTGTAAAGATTCTTGATTTTGAAACAGCCGCCATCCTCCGTGATGAAATAAAAGAACTCAATAATATAAATAAAGGCAAATAATTTTATACACCTAAAATATTCATATTTTAAGCCCTAGTTTTAAGACACCTGAAACTTTTTTGTATTTTTATCAATTTGTGCTTGACATTTTTATATTTATATGATAATATATATATCAGAATAAGCGGTGTGAGTTTGCCCACACCGGCTGAACTAGTACTCGTTTTGACAGAGACGAGGCTAGGTAATTTAGGCAAAAGTCAAGACGTCCCCTTTAATGTTCTGTTGGAGGCGAGCTTGGCTCCGAAATTCCCACTAAGGGGTTTCGGAAAAAAAGAAACGGGGAGGTTGGTTTACCAGACTCCCCGTCAAAACAGCCGGTCCGAAGGACTGGTTTTTGCATATTAAAATTTTTTACATACCTACAAGTATCCATATTTTAAGCCCTAGTTTTAAGACACCTGAAACTTTTTTGTATTTTTATCAATTTTTGCTTGACAAAAAAATTATGTTGTGATACATTATATGTGTCAGATTTGAGAGACTCATCACAGGGGGTTGCCCCCGCCGAGTAACTCTCGCGCACTCACCTTGGGGTGAAATCTGATGGGTCCCGCGGGGGGCCCTTTTTCTTTATTTAAAAAAGACTTTGTGTCTTTATTTCTTCTTGTGGTTCCCAGTGTTTTGTATCTAGTTTTATTTCTTTTACAAAAGGCCCTTCTTTAAACATTATTTTATTGTTTTTCATAGCAAATTCATATATTTCTTTTGTAATCTTTACATCTTTTAGACAATACTCCCTTATCTTTTCTATTTCACCATTTTTCCACCATACTATTGCTTCAAGACCATTTCCACTTTTATTTATTCCAAGTGTTCCTTCTGCAATTTTATCAAGCTTTAGCCATCTGCCACTTGTATTTTTTATTTCTTTAAAAATGTCTAAGCTCTTTAATTCTGTAAGGTCCCCTCGCTCAGCTTTTTTGTAGTATTTATTTAGAAGAGGAATATCAAAATAAAAACCATTAAAAGTTATTAGTATTTCTGCTTTTTCAAATATTGGCCACATCAAATTAAATTCTTCTTGGACAAATGAGAGATATTTGTCTGTCTCATAATCATAAAGACCAACAAGTGATATATCCAAATCCGCAGGATTATTACTTCCAACATCTGTAAATAAGTTTCTTGTTTCAATATCAAAAACTATCTTACGCATTTTTTAATTTTTCTATTATACTATCAATACTACCTTCAAACTCTTCTTTTGTTTCTAGGTTTTTAAGTTTATATAAACCTGTTTTAAGCTCGTCCTCTCCAATACAAATAATAAAAGGAATATTATTTTTGTCAGCATATTTTATTTGATCGCCAATTTTTTTATAACCATCATCAACTGAGGTGTTGATTTTGAAAGATCTCATCTTCTCGGCTACTTTAAAAGCTTCAATTTTTTGTTCTTCTGAAAAGATGCATATATAAAGTTTTGTTGAGTTTTGATATTTTGGGAGCATATTTCTTGTTTCCAAAAAATCTCTTGCCGTAACATCTCCCATACCAAAACCAACGGCGCTGATTTTTTGATCTCCAAACATAGATATGAGGTCATCATAGCGACCGCCACCAAAAAGTGATCTGTTGTTTTCTTTATTTGTATCAAAAAATTCAAATACAATATCTGTATAATAATCAAAACCTCTCATAAGGGTTGGTTTGAATTCTATATTTTTAATACCAAGTTTTATGAGTTTGTCGGTCAATTTGAAAAAATTTACAACATAATCATTTTCTTTTCCTACAAAATCTAAAAGTGCATCTGTTGATTCCAAGAGAGATATGAATTTTTGACTATCCTTATCTAAAACTTCTGTTAAAAGATTTGCAAAATCATCTTTTGTTATTTTTTCTTTTTTGTCTATTATTTTAGAGATTTTATATTTTTGTTCTTCGTTTAAATTGAATTTATCAAAAAGGTTTTCTATAATCTTTCTGCTGTTTAAATAAATAACAAAATCATCATCTTTGGCACCAAGATTTTTCATTATCTTATAGCCAACTTGTATGATTTCTAACTCTGCCCAAATATCATCAATACCAAAAATATCAACATTTAACTGGTAGTGCTCTCTTAACCTGCCCCTTTGAGGTTTTTCGTATCTGAAAAGGTTTGGTATAGAATACCACCTTATGGGAAATGATAACTCCCTTATCTTTGAAGCTACCATTCTGGCGACTGTTGGTGTCATCTCTGGTCTTAGTGTTACCTCTCTGTCGCCACGATCTTTGAAAGTGTATGTTTGTTCATTTACTATTTCCTCGCCACTTTTTTGTTTATATAGCTCTGCTGGTTCCAGTATGGACGCACTGTATTCGTTGAATCCAAAAGATTCAACTGTTTCTTTCATTATTTTAAATATATAGTTTTGGATAAATTGATCTTTTGGGAAAAAATCTCTAACCCCTTTGTAACTTTCTGTTGATAATTTTGTCATATTTTATAATATAGCATATTTTTAAAATGAAGTCTTTGTGTTAAGTTAATAGTAATGATTTTATGTTATAAAAACAAAGGGGAAACCCCGCTTCAAATGTTAGATAGGTTAAGGTTAGAAAAACCTGTTTTAGAAAATGAGAAACTTTCTTATGCCGGAAGACTGGATCCTTTGGCAGAGGGTTTGATCGTTGTTTTGGTTGGTGATGAAAATAAAGAAAGGGAAAAATATTTAGGGCTCAATAAAACATACATAGTAGATATTTTAATAGGTGTTTCAACTGATACTTCTGATTTAATGGGAATAGTAAAAGAAGTAAAAAGTTTAAAGTTTGATAATCTTGATCTGATTAGAAAAAATCTAGTTAGATTTGCGGGTAAATTTTCTCAAAAATATCCAAGTTTTTCATCAAAAACTTTTTCAGGTAAAGCGCTTTTTCAGTATGCGAGGGAAGGGAATTTTCCGGAAATTTCTCATACTGTTGAAGTTTTTGGTATTGATATCTTAAATTTTTCCAGTATTTCTGCAAAAGAACTTTTAGATAAAACTTACAAAGATGTCTTTAAAGTTTCTGGGGATTTTAGACAAGATCTTGTTTTAAAATCTTTTGATGAAAAAATAACAGGTGAAATGGTTTTCTCTGTTTTAACTTTAAAAATGTCTGTTTCTAGTGGTTTTTATGTAAGACAGTTTGCAAAAGATTTTGGTCAGAGTCTAGGTTATCCAGCCCTTGCCCTTAATATAAAAAGAGAAAAAGTAGGGGATTTCCAGATTGTCTCTCTCTAATAAGATATAGATGTGGATTTTAAGATGCTTATCCCGCCAAAGCATAATTTTAGAGACTTGCGAGACTGACCGAGCCGAGCACGAGGAATTTTTCAGCAGAAAAATATCCGTGCTCTAAAATTATGTTTTGGCGGGATATGTGTGGATTTTAAAATTTGATTTTTTCTACAAAATTTTGTATTTTATAGGAGGATGAATTGTTACAAACTTTTTGGTCTTAACATGAGAAAAATTAGGGATGGATTAAAGGTTTCAAGAAAAGAATTATCTAAGCGTTTAAATCTGGATATCAAGATTTTAAATTCGATTGAACATGGTGATTTTGTAACATCGGGTATAGAAAAAGAAAAAATTATTTGTATGATAAATAAAATTGTTGATTGTGATAGAAGAAAAGAACTTCTTATTAGTTTATTAAATAGGTGTTATAGAAAAAAACCTTTTGAAAAAAGAAACTATTTTAGTGTTTTTGTAAAAAGAGCTGTTAGAAGTAGAAGATAGTTATAATTACGGCGTCAAGCCGTTTTTGTTTTATTAAGGTTTAAAACCTTTGGAGCTCTTTTTTCTCAGTCTAACTGACTTTGGTGTGATTTCTATGAACTCGTCGTCATTCATTATTTCCATTGCTCTCTCTATTGAAAGTCTAAATGCTGGTGCCAAGAATATAGCGTCATCAGAACCAGAAGCTCTCATGTTTGTAAGTTGTTTTCCTTTTGTTGGGTTTACAGTAAGATCATCTCCTTTTGAGACATTTCCTATAACCATGCCTTCATAAACTTCATCTCCGGGTTCTATGTATAGAAGTCCTCTTTGTTGAAGGTTATCTAGTGAGAAAGCCAGAGCTTTACCTTTTACCATAGAAACCATAGCTCCCAAATGAGTTCTTTTTATTTCTCCAACAAAAGGTTTAAATTCTGTAAATCTTGAAGAAAAGATACCCAAACCTTTTGTGTCAACAACAAATTGTCCTCTGTAACCCAAAAGACCTCTTGTTGGAGCTTCAAATATAAGTCTTTGGTGTCCTTGTTCTTGTTTAATGTTTAATAGCAAAGCTTTTCTTTCAGAAAGTTTAGATATAACGGCGCTTGCAAATTCATCTGGCAAATCTATAACAACTTCTTCAAATGGTTCGTATTGAACATCTTCTATGTTTTTTATAATAACCTTTGGTTGAGAAACTTGAACTTCATAACCTTCTCTTCTCATATTTTCAAGAAGTATTGCGATGTGAAGTTCGCCTCTTCCATAAACTGTCATATTGTCTCCTTTATCAAAATCTACTTTAAGACCAACATTAACCTCCATTTCTTTTTCAAGTCTTTCTCTGATTTGTCTTCCTGTAACAAATTTACCTTCCTTTCCAGCAAAAGGAGAGTCATTTACTAGAAAATCAAGAGATATAGTCGGTTCATCTATTTTTATTGCAGGTAGGGAACTCTCATTTTCATCTGTCGATATGGTGTCTCCTATGTAGATATCAGGTATTCCGGAAAGCATAATAATATCTCCGGCAGTTGCTTCCTCAACATCTTTTTTGTGGACACCCTCAAAGGTAAAAAGTTTTGTTAGTTTTCCTTTAAATTTTTTACCATTTACTTGTGTTATAAAAACAGTATCGTTCCATTTTAGATTTCCTTGGTATATTCTACAAATACCCATTCTACCTAGAAAGTTATCGTATGCTAGATTAAACACTTGGAGTTTTGCAGAGCCATCTTTTTTATCACTTGCAGGTGGAACTTCTTCTAAAATAACATCTAAAAGAGGGTTTAAATCTGCTGAAGTGTCTTCTAGTTTTCTTTTCGCTATTCCTTCTCTACCTATTGCAAAAACTGTTGTGAAGTCTAGCTGATCGTCGTTTGCACCAAGCTCCATAAATAGCTCCAAAACCATCTCCTCAACCTCTTTTGGTCTACTAGCCGGTTTATCTATCTTGTTTATAACTACAATCGGTTTTAAGCCAATTTCAAGCGATTTTTTAAGAACAAATCTTGTTTGTGGCATTGGGCCCTCTTGGGCATCAACAACCAAAAGCACAGTATCAATAGACCTTAGAACTCTTTCTACTTCTGATCCAAAGTCAGAGTGCCCTGGTGTGTCAACTATGTTTATTTTTGTATTTTTGTAAAAAAGAGAGGTGTTTTTAGCGTATATTGTAATACCCCTTTCTTTTTCTAGATCATTTGAATCCATTGAAAAACCCTCTTTTTCCATTCCGTTTTGACGCAAAAGAGCATCGGTTAAAGTGGTTTTACCGTGGTCAACGTGGGCTATTATAGCTATATTTCTTATTTCCATTTTTATAAAAAGTTTAAAAATTGGGCTTCTGCCCAATACACTAATAATTAAAGCATTTTTAAATATTCTAGTCAAATATTGAATTTTATGATAGATTTATCTTGGATGAAAATACTAGGATCATTTGGTAATTTTGCTATTGATTTATTTCTGCATTCACCTGTATTATTGACCACTTTTATTTCCTTAATACTATTTGGAATAGCTAGAGCGTTTATTGACAATAATTATTATTTAGCAATATATACTATTATTTCATTTTTATTTTTTTTATTTTATATCTTATTTTCTATAGATCAAATTGAGGAATCTGAAAAAAACCGATAAGATCAAGTCGGTTTTTCTTTTTGTAAAAGATATGTTAAAATATTTTCGTTAAAAATAATTTATTTATAATTTTTATTTATATGTCAAAAATATCAAAAATTGTTGCAAGAGAGATTTTGGATTCAAGAGGTAATCCTACAATAGAAGTTGATCTTGTTTTGTCTGATAAGTCTTTTGGTAGAGCATCTGTTCCTTCTGGAGCTTCAACTGGTAGTCACGAAGCTGTTGAACTTCGTGATGGTGATAAAAAAAGATATGGTGGTAAGGGTGTTTTAAAAGCTGTATCAAATGTAAATAATGTTATTTTTCCTAAAATAAAAAATAAAGAGTTTGATCAAAGGTCACTTGATAATTTTCTAATTGCTTTGGATGGAACAGAAAACAAGGGCAAGTTAGGTGCCAATGCTACTTTGGGTGTTTCAATTGCTTTTGCAAAGGCTAAGGCCGTTTCTCTTAAAAAACCACTTTGGAAATATTTTAAAGATATTTCTAAAAATAAAGAGGTTACTATACCTGTTCCTATGATGAATATTTTAAATGGTGGTAAACACGCTGAAAACTCAACTGATCTTCAAGAGTTTATGATAATGCCAACAGGTGCAAAAACTTTTAAGGAAGCTTTAAGGTGGGGAAGTGAAGTTTTTCACGAGCTTAAAAAAATTCTAAAGTCAAGAAAATTAAATACATCAGTTGGTGATGAAGGTGGCTACGCTCCATCACTACCTACAAACGAATCAGCTATAGAGGTGATACTAGAAGCTATAAAAAATGCTGGGTATAAACCAGGTAAAGATATTTCCATTGCAATAGATGGTGCGGCAAGTGAAATATATCAAGATGGCAAATATCACTTAAAAACAGAAAACAAAGTTTTGACAAGTGAGGAGATGGTAGATTTTTATGTAAATTGGGTTTCTAAATATCCAATAGTTTCAATTGAAGATGGTTTGTCAGAAGATGATTGGGAGGGTTATAAACTATTTACAAAGAAAATCGGAAACAAACTTCAAATAGTCGGTGATGATCTTTTTGTTACAAACATTACAAGACTTCAAATGGGTATAGATCAAAAGGCGGGAAATTCTATACTTATAAAACTGAATCAGATTGGAACAATATCAGAAACAATAGATGCTGTTATGATGGCTAGAAAGGCAGGTATGACTTCTATAATTTCTCATAGGTCAGGAGAGACAGAGGATACGACTATATCAGATTTTGTTGTGGGTCTTGGAACAAATCAGATAAAAACAGGTTCGCTTTGTAGAAGTGAAAGAACTGCAAAATACAACCAGCTTTTGAGGATAGAAGAAGAGCTCGGTAAAAAATCCATCTTTAAAGGATCTAAAGCATTTAAGATTTAAAAAAAAGAATTTAAATATAAATATAAATATAATAAATATAAAATGATAGGAAAATTATTTTTAGTTAGACACGGAGAATCAGAATACAACAAGCTGGGTTTGTGGACAGGACACACAGATGTTTCTTTGGCAGAAGCTGGTTATGAAGAAGCTAGAAAAGCAGGTGAAGCTTTGAAAAAAGAAAAAATTGATGTTGCTTATGTTTCTGATTTAAAAAGAACACAGCAAACTTTTGATGAAATAAAAAAAGTTTGTGGTATAGATGATGTTGTTTGCCAAGCTGTAGCTTCTCTTAAAGAGAGGGATTATGGAGTTCATACTGGAAAAAATAAGTGGCAAGTTAAGGAGGAGATAGGAGACGATGAGTTTCAGAGAATAAGAAGGGGTTGGGATACAAAAATAGAAGGCGGGGAGACTCTAAAAGATGTTCACGATAGGGTTGTGCCATACTACAAAGAAAGTATTAAAAAGGACTTGCTTGATGGTAAAAATGTTTTGGTTGTATCTCACGGAAATACTCTAAGGGCTTTGGTTAAATATCTTGAAGATATAGATGAAGCAGAAGTTTGCAATTTGGAGATCGGCACAGGTGAGGTTCAATGTTGCACCATAGATGAAAACGGAAAATCTACTTGCAGAGAGGTTTTAAAATAAATATTTCAATAAACTAAAAACAAAAAAACTTGACCAAAATCAAGTTTTTTTGTTAGTATTTTTGGCGGAATGTTTGTAAATGAATACTTTTCTTATATATTTTTTTGGAGTTGTAAATAATGACTAAAATACTTATTTTTTTAGTTGGGCCACCGGGGTGTGGCAAAGGAACTCAAAAGGAAAAATTAGCTAGTTTTTATAGACAAAAGTGTATGAGTTTTGAAATGGGAAAATATATAAGAGATAAAAGGAAAACAGATGTTTCTTTTAATGAATTGTGTTTAAAACATAATATGGACAATGGAGGATTCTTGCCTCTTTATGTTTTAAAAGAAGTTGTGGAAGAAAAAATAAATTCGTTTATGGCAGATCATTCTGCTAAGTTTTTGTTCTTGGATGGTTATCCAAGAACTATTGAACAACTTGAAAGTTTATCTAAATTCTTAAAAGAAACATATCAAGACTTGAAAGTGGTATACTTTTATTTTAGGTTGGATGAAGAAGTATGTATGCAAAGAATTATGGACAGATCTGCTTCCTCCGGTAGAGATGATGATGATGCAAAAGTTGCAAGAGAAAGATATAAAAAATATGAGGAAATGACTTTGCCAATGATTGAATCTTTGGATAATCATTTTGGTCATGATAGTGGTAGAACTGTGTTACCTAATATGACCATACAAGCAATATTTGTATTTATAATGCAGGTTATTGATTATGTTCTTTTTTGTTCTACTTTTAGCGGTGAATTTGCTGATGATTGATTATATAATTTATATGAAAATAGTATTATATTCAAAAAAACGGCAAAGAGCCGTGTTTTTTATTGCCTATTTTTACAATTATCTATTGTGTTGCTGTGCAGTTTGCGCATCTTTTTGCGTCTTTGTGGATTTCTGACATACATTCGCTACAAGTTTTTGTATTCGGTAAAGTTTTAGCTTCTGGTTTTTTCATTTTCTCCATAAGCATACTCATAGGTTTAACAACAAAAAAGTATATTGCTCCTGCTACTATAACAAAAGATATCAAAGCGTTTATAAATTCTCCATACATAAACTTACTTCCATTTAAAGTAAAAGAAAGTCCTGAAAAATCCGGAGCTTTGACTAAGGCACCTATAAGAGGGGTTAGTATTCCTTTTACTAAAGTGTCAACCACTGTTCCAAAAGATGCTCCTATAACTACACCAACAGCAAGATCTATTACATTGCCACGCATTATAAATGATTTAAATCCTTCCATTTTTTTTGAATTATATACTTAATAATAAATTTATAATACTACAAATCTAAACTTTTTTCTAACTCATCTTTTGTCAGTTTTACAGTTTCTCCTGATTTTATTTTTCCAGATATTATCCTTTCTGCTATTATTTTTTCAACACTATCTTGTATTAATCTTTTTATAGGTCTTGCGCCAAATTGTTTATCAAATCCTTTACTTGATACAAATTCAATCAAAACATCATCAACTTCTAGTTTGATACCTTTAAGTCTCAAATTACCAGCTGTTTTACCAAGTAGTATTTTAGAAATTTGGAAAACATCTTCTTTTGAAAGTGGGTGAAATAGTATGATATCATCAAATCTGTTTAGAAGTTCCGGTGTAAACATATTATTTTCTATTATTTTATCGACAATCTCATCTTTCTTTGACATTAGATTTTCTCCTTTTTCAATAACATCCCAAATAAAATTATTTCCGGCGTTTGATGTTGCAATTATGATTAAGTTTTTACAATTTATTCTTTTTCCACCATAATCGCTGAAAAAACCTTCATCTATTATTTGAAGGAAAAGGTTATGAACATCTCTTGTTGCTTTTTCAAACTCATCTAGTAGTAAGACAGAATAAGGGTTTTCTTTTATTTTGTTTACCAAAACTCCATCAGTTTCTGTATCAAAAGATCCTATAAGTCTCTTTATGGAATCATCGGAAGAAAATTCCGACATATCAAGTCGTAGCATATTATCTTCTCCTTTGAAAAAAAGATTGGCTAGTGTTTTTGCTGTTTCTGTTTTTCCTACTCCTGTTGGGCCAATAAACAAGAAAGATCCAATAGGTTTGCTTTTTGCTCCTATCCCAGATCTTTGTCTGATCATTACATCAGAAATAGCTCTGATAGCTTCTTTTTGTCCAACTATTCTTTTTCGCATTTCTTCTTCTAAGTGTAATAAAATATCACTTTCATTTTTTTCCGGTGTGCCTATTGGAACATCAACTTTTTTTGAAATTATTTTTTCAACATCTTCTTTTTTAACCACTCTTTTATTATTTTCAGAACAATACACGGGTATTTCTGTTAAAATATCTATGGATTTATCTATAACACTTTGATCCAAGAAAAACCTATTTACATTTTCATCAAGCGCTTTTACTGCTTGCCAAGTAAAGAAAACATCAAACTGGTTTTCTATACTGTTTGATTTGTCTAAAATAAATCCTAATATTGATACTTTTTGATCATCGTAGCGAACTATTTCAAAATGCTCCATCAAGGTTACTTCTTTTTCTATTATTTGATGAAAAGTCTGAACGGGCGAGGTTGCAATAAATTGGATGTTTGAATCAAGATAAGGATCTAAAAGTCCAACAATATCTGTTCCTATATTTTTACTTGCCAATACAAAAGAAGGGAAATCCTCTATTACAAGTATTATATTTTTTGATTTTATAATCTCGTTTAGTATTGTTATTAGTATTTCTTCAAATAGATATTTATCTTTTCCTTCTGAAAGCAAAATATGTGTTTGGAGTATGTAAATAATCTTATCTTTAAGATTTGGATTTATACTACCATCAACTATCTTTGATCTAAGGTCTAGTATCAAATCTCTCTTTATGATCGGATCATTTCCTAAAATCAAAACATTTGATTGCCAATTTTTAGATAGTATATTTTCAATATCATTTACAACTTCTTGCTCAGATTCATTTTTTATTTCTGATCTGTAATTTTCAACAACAACAGCGTATTTTTCTAGCGTAAAAGCTTTGCTGTTTGACCAATCTGTGCCAAATGAAGGTATTTTGGATAAGTTTTCTTTTGACCAAAATCTTTGAGACCTCCTATATTTGTTGTCTTCATCTACAATCCATTTTATTGTGCCAACAAGATCTTCTTGGTTTATGGATTTGGCGAAAAGTAAGTTTTTAAAATCTTCATTTTGGTTATAGATTGACATAATATATGACAGGAGAGGATTTTCTATTGTAAAATCAGAAATTGTATATTTTATATTTCTATTTTTAGAGTAAAAATTTAGTAATTCTTCTTGTTCTATTGATAATCTTTTAAATAAAAAGTTTCCTGTTTGAGAAAAGATAAGCCCAGAAAATATATCATCGTTTTTTGTGTGATATAAGATGTCGGATAGAAGATAAGATCCTTTGAAAAATTTATTTCCAAAATGTTTTCCTAACTCTTGGTCTATTTCTATCAAACTTCGACTATTTAAATACATATCAAAACAAAATATTTTTATGTAAGATGCTAAAAGCATAAAAATCCAAGGTAAGGCGTTAAGACCAATTTTTAAATAACCAAATTTTTGCAATAGTTCAGTAAACGATAGGGCAATTATTATAAATATAACAATAAAAGATGTTGTATTTATAATTTTTTTACTAAAAAATGATTGAGCAAAGACGGCTTTAAGAATAGGGGAGTATATTTTTTTTATATCTTCTAGTGTCATAATATTTTTATTCCATACAAAAACAAGCTAATAATAAATACCGGCAAAGCAGTCCAAATAATAAAAAATACAGCCATAAGAGTTAAGGTGATGATTGTAAATGCTAAAGATGCAGATATGACTATTGATTTTATTAAAAAACCAATTATTCTCATAAGAGTATTTATAATAAGATTTGACATATATTCTGATATGTCAAAATTTTTACTATATTCAAAGTCCAACCTTCTCCAAGGAACAAAAATGGTCTTGAGTAGTGTTTTTGTTGAAAATAATCTATGTATCATCCAAAGTATATTTTTCCAAAAAGAAAAACTGTAAGCGTATCCTTCTGTGTAGTGCCAAAAAAAATAATCGGATATTGTATAAAATAAATACATAAATAAATTATATTACATATACACAAAATTTATCTTTAAAGATGTGGATATATAGATGACTATCCCACCAAAGCATAATTTTAGAGACTTGCGAGGCTGACCGAGCCGAGCACGAGGAATT
>CAYLWA010000008.1:0-8486 GCA_964387335.1 uncultured Candidatus Saccharibacteria bacterium
TATAATTTTTTTATGTTTAATTTTGATCAAAGTTTTTTTAATATTTTCTACGGTATTGATACTTTTAGGTGGACATTTTCTTTTGCTTCATTTTTATTTGATCCAATACCTTTTGTTTTTTTAACATTTTTGACTTTTTTGGCACTTAAAAAATTTTCTAAAAACAAAAAAGATAGTACGGTTTTTTTGGTAGTCATCTTAATATCAGTTTTTGTAACTTGGATACTTAAATATTTTTTTATGATAGAAAGACCTCCGTTTTCAACTTCTATAAGTCCTAGTTTTCCAAGTGCTCATAGTGCGCTTGCTTCTTCATATTTTCTATTTCTTCTTTCGGTTTTTAGAAAAGATCTAAATGTTTACAGAAGATATTTACATTTTGCTTTTTGTATTTTGTGTCCAATTTTTGTTGGTGTTTCTAGACTTTATCTCGGTGTCCACTGGTTATCTGATGTTTTAGTTGGTTATCTACTTGGTGGTTTGGTTGTGTATTGTGTTTTAAAGATGTATAAATAGCAAATGAACATTTTATCTGGTTTAGAAGTTAGAGAGTTTATAAAAGAGAAGTTGAAAAAGGTGTTATTGCAGATCCCTTTTAAACCAAAACTTTCTATTGTTTTAGTTTCAAACAGAGAGGATTCTGTTTTGTATGTTAAAAACAAACAAAAATTTGGACAAGAGATAGGTGTTGAAGTTGAGGTTATAAAGCTGGATGAAAATATTTCTGAAAATGACCTTATCTCTGAAATACAAAAATTAAACGAAGATTCTGGTGTAAACGGTATTGTAGTTCAGTTGCCACTTCCAGATGGTATAAATAAAGAAAAGGTTCTAAATGCTGTATCGGTTTTAAAAGATGTTGATGGTTTAACAAAAGAAAACCAAGAAATGCTTTACTGGAGCAAGAAAGCTATTTTACCAGCAACTGCAAGGGCTGTTTTATCTATATTGGATTTTTATAAAATAGAAGTGAAAGATAAAAAAGTAGTAGTTTTTGGAAAATCGTCTTTGGTGGGAAAGCCGACTGCTTTTTGTCTATCAAAGATGGGTGCAGAGGTCTTTGTCATTGATTCTAAAACGGAAAACCCTAAAAGTATTTCACAAAACGCAGATATTATTGTTGTTGCTATTGGAAAACCATTTTATATAGATAAATCTTTTATTGGCAAAAATAATCCCGTCGTTATAGATGTTGGAATAAATAAAACTGAATTTGGTCTCTGTGGAGATGTCTTTTTTGATGATGTAAAAGATTTTGTTTCTTTTATAACACCTGTACCAAAAGGTGTCGGGCCGGTGACCGTTGTTTCTTTATTTCAAAATCTACTTGATTTGTGTTACAATGATGCTGTTATCAATTAAAATATTATTATGGACACATTTGTAAATTCACTTGAAAAAAACAAAGTAGCAAAGTATTTGTCTATCTTTGTTGTTATTATTTCTGTATTTTTTGCAATAAAAGTTTTGACAGCGATAAAAGAATATAAATATGTTGGCAAAGGAGTTTATCCTTCTAGCGTTATATCTGTAAACGGGAAAGGCGAGGTTTTAGCCAAACCAGATGTTGCATCTATAAACTATTCAATCGTTGAGAGCGCTAAAACTGCAAAAGAGGCACAAGACAAGGTGACTGAAAAATCAAACAAGACATTGTCAGTGTTAAAGTCTATGGGTATAGAAGAGAAAGATATTAAAACTACAAATTACAGCATTTATCCAAAATACGAATCTGTAAATACTTCTATTCCTTGTACACAGTATTATTGTGCTCCGGTTAAAAGCCAAATGGTTGGTTATGAGGTAAATCAAAGTTTTGATGTAAAGATTAGAAAAATTGAAAAGTCTGGTGATGTTTTGGCAAAGATAGGGGAGATGAATGTATCAAATGTTTCAGGCATATCTTTTGTTATAGATGATATGGACAAAATAAAAGCAGAAGCAAAAGCGGAAGCTATAAAAGATGCAAAAGAGAAGGCTAAAAAACTTTCAAAAGATTTGGGTGTAAAAATTAAGAAAATTACTAGTTACTATGACAATACAGATAATCCGTATGGTTATGCAGAGGGTATGGGTGGTGGTGTAATGTCAGCAAAAGTTGATTCTAGAATGACACCAGAGATTCCAGTTGGTGAAAATAAGTTTACAGCAACTGTAACAATAACATACGAGATAGAATAGGTTTTAAGAAGTCTTAAAAAACCAGCCATAAAAAGCTGGTTTTTTGTATTGACAAACAGTTTATTATAGTATAATATATAAGTGTTGCCCGTTGGGGCTTTTTATATAACCAAAATTTGATAAAATAAATATATGAGTTTAATACAATATATAAAGGATACACAAGTAGAATTAAGTCATGCAAGTTGGCCAACTAAAAGACAGGCGATAATTTTTACTATAGTAACAATATTGGTATCAGTTGGAGTCTCTGTTTTTCTAGGGGTTTTTGATTTTGCTTTCAATTTCATACTTGAAAAAGTTTTATTAAGATAAATTTATAAATAATATTTGCTATGTCAAAACAACAAATACAAGAGGGAAGAAATTGGTATGTAATACATACATACGCTGGATATGAAAATGCCGTAATGAGAAACCTAAAACAAAGGATTGAATCTTTGGGTATGGGAGATAAAATTTTTGATGTTATTGTTCCTGTTGAAAAGAAAATAAAAATAAAAGGTGGAAAGAGAGTTGAAGAAGAGGAAAAAATATATCCGGGTTATGTTTTGGTTGATATGATAGTTAATGATGAGTCTTGGTATGTTGTCAGAAATACTCCTCGTGTTACAGGGTTTGTTGGTTCAGGTGTGTATCCTGTGCCAGTCGATAAAAAAGAGATAGATTTTCTATTTTCTAGAATGAATAGTAGCACAGCAAAACATTCAATAGATCTTTCTATAAATGATGCAGTCATTATAGTTGACGGACCGTTCAAGGATCTAGAAGGTAAAGTTTCAAACGTTGATGAACAAAGAGGTAAGGTTAAGATATTGGTGTCTATGTTCGGAAGGGAGACTCCTGTCGAGCTAGATTTCCTACAAGTCAAAAGAATCTAAACTTCTTTTGAATTGTTGAATTTTTACAAAAATTGATGTATAGTATCTTTTCTCGCGCTTCTCGAGAAAGAAAAAATAAACAATTTAAAATCATACTTTTATGGCTAAAAAAATTACAAAAAGATTAAAACTTGTTATACCTGCTGGTAAAGCAACACCTGCTCCTCCAACTGGACCAGCTTTGGGACAGGCGGGAGTTAACATAGGAGAGTTCGTAAAACAGTTCAATGATGCTACTGCTAAAATGGCTGGCGACATTGTTCCTGTTGAAATAACTGTTTATGAAGACAGAACTTTCTCTTTTGTTTTAAAAACTCCACCCGCATCTTCTTTGATTCTAAAAGCAATAGGTAAAGAGAAAGGTAGTGGTAAAAACGCAGTTTCAAAAGTTGGCTCAATAACAAAAGCTCAAATAAAAGAAATAGCAGAAAAGAAAATGCCAGATTTAAATGCAAATGACATAGAAGCTGCTATGAAAATAATAGAGGGTTCAGCTCGTTCTATGGGTGTTGAGGTTAAAGGGTAGTTGTGGATAACTAATTTTATCTTTTTAAAATAGTTGTTATAATAAAAATGTAAAAGGTGTCTTCGGACATCTTTTACATTTTCTAAAATTTTATTTTTTTATATCTCTATCTATGTAAAGTTTTGGTAGCATTGACATTGGATCCCAGTTCTTTTTTAAATTTTCAATGTCAGAACTTTTTTGATATTTTCCAGAAGCTGAATAATCTTTTTCCAATATTTCTCCTGTTTCAAAAAATATAATTTGAGCTATTCTTCTTCCGACTACAAGTGGAATGTAATAATGATTTGAATTATTTGTTATTTCCATTGTCCATCGGTTTATATATCCAACATCACCCCATCCAGCACATTTACATACTTCTATAAAACTTCTACCAAGAGATGATCTTGCTTTCATCATTGTGGTTATATGATTTTTACCACCTATAAATTCATTTGTGTGAGCAAGAATTGTTTCTCCTGGGCCAAGCAGAATAACCTTATCTGTTGGCTTTATATTTCCAAAGTCAAATTTATAATCTTTGAAAACTTCTTTTGCAATCTGCGCTTTTTTTGGTTCTGTGCCCCAGATTCTATCTACATGTTCTTTTTCATATATATTAAAAATGTTCTGAAAGTGTTTTGGTGGTTTTTCTGAAAAGAAATATTCTCCCAGAGTTACATCATAACTTGAAGTCGCAAGGTTTTCCTTTTTAAAAGGGTTTATTACAATATCTCCCTTTTTCATTTCTTCTAATATTTTTTTATCTGATAGTGCCATATTTTTTAATATTATTTAACAATCTATACAAACGTTATTCTGCTCCAAATCTTTATTTAAATCAACTTGCAGGGGTAGTGGTTTGTCTTGTATATATGGTATGCCAAGTTTTAAAGCAATTTCTGCTTTTTGAAGTTCTGCTCCTATATCAAGTAGGTGAGATGGTGTATTTGAAAGTTCCAGTTGACCAATTTTTAACATAACATCTTTTGCTGTTTCTCCTTTTATTTCAAGCAGGTCATCTCCTGTTGGTGTTTTAAAGTAAGCAGATATTTTATTGTCTTTGTTACTTATTACAAAAAGTCCTCTTGGATCAGCACTTTGACCCGGATCAAAATCTTTATTTGGTTCTCTGTCCCAAATAGCACAAGATACAAGTTTTTTAGCATCATCCCATTGTAGTTCTGCAACATATGCGATTTGAGATGTTATTTGTGTTGGTCCCATTGGTAAATTAAGTTTGTTTGCAATATGTTTGTGTAAAAATCTTAATCCAAAAGCATTTGGAATACCCGCTGTAAATATATCATTTGCTCTTATTGTCACAAACATATATAACTTTCCTTCATTATTAAATACTTGTATTTGTGTTATACAAGGTGGTTCTTTGGAATTTTTATCTATTTCTGGAACAATAGTTGTCATAACAGCCCTTCTTGTATCTATAGAATCTTTAAATTCTTTTAATATTATTTCTTCTATTTGGTCAGTCAAACCATTTTTTCCGGGGTGTTTCATTAATCTGTTTCCGTATGTGTATGTCACTCCGGCTGGTGTATCAGCAGAAAGAAAAACGTTTTTATAGTGATTGATGGATTCTAAATTTAAACCAACTATTTTTTTTAGAGATTCTGGCCAGTCTGTTTCTATATTTAAATTATCAACATCTTCATTTTCAATAACCCAGGTTATTCCCATAATACCTTTTTGTTTGTTTCCATATTGCGTGCCTTTAACAACCCCGTATCTCATTATCTTATCAACCACCTTTGTCCACGCTTCGATCACTGTTTTACCTCTAACCAAAAACCCAACTTTCTCTGATGGAAAAATATCTATAACTTCCGGAACAGAGGGAGGGAAAGAAACAGGATCCATATATGGTGTTTTATCAGTATTTTCTATTTTTGATGAAATTAAATTCAAATCATCTTCTGGCATTTCTTCTACTTTTACATTCTCTATTATTTTACGAACAATATTTATATCTATTTCTTTTTCGATTTTAAAATCTGTGCCTTTTATTATCCCATCATCTGCTATTCCGTTCTTAAATAGGTTTACTAAAACTTCTTTGCCGGATACTCCAAAAGGGGAACAGGAGAGTGTGCCATTTGTCCAAAGATATATGTGTTGTATTTGAGGGTTTAGCGCAAGGTTTCTTATGATAATATTGACCCCTTGTCTTGAATAAAGGGTTCCAATGATCGCAGATTTTTTCAAAAGTTCAGGACAAGCATGTATGGCTTTTTCAGCTTCATTCCAAACAGTGCAAAAACCAGAGCATCTACCTTCACCTAGTATAACCTTGTATTTCGTTGGTTCGTATAGATTTTCTGGATTTATCATTGATTTGTATATTAACTTTAATATGTGTATTATACTATTTATATGAAAAAGGGTAAATTTATTGTTATAGATGGAAGTGATGGTTCTGGAAAGAAAACGCAATCAGAACTCCTTTTGAAGTATCTAAAACAACAAAAACAAAAAGCTGTGTTGGTTAGTTTTCCTAGATATAAAGAGACTTTTTTTGGTAAATTTTTGGAAGATCTTTTGTTTGGAAAATATGGGGATTTTATAAACATAGATTCTCATTTAGCATCACTACCTTATGCTCTGGATAGATTTATTTCAAAAGATTTTATAGAAAAAAATTTAGCAAAAGGAGTTTGGGTTATTTCAGATAGATATTCTAGCGCAAATCAAATACATCAAGGTGGAAAGATTAAGGATTTAAAAAAAAGAAAAGAATTTTTAAATTGGCTCTATGATTTGGAATATAAACAACTAAAAATAGCAAAACCTGATAAGTTTGTGTATCTGGATGTTTCAGTGGAAATATCCTTAAAACTTTTAAATAGTAAAAATAGAGATAATGCTGAAAATAATTTAGAATATTTAAAAAATTCAGTTGATTCTGCTAGAATGCTTATAAAAGATAATCCTAAAAAATGGGTGCATATAAAATGCAGTGAAGGTGATAAAATGAGGGGTGTTGATGATATACATAAAGAACTTGTTTTAAAGTTAAAAATTTAAATGATAAGTAAACAAATTAAAGATTGGATAAAAGATTCTTTGGGTTTAGACGAAACCGTTTCTTTTTCTGTTGAGTTAAATGACAATGTTTCTTTTGGTAATTATTTTTCCAACTTGGCACTTTTGATGGCAAAAACAGATGATCAGAAAAGAAATCCTAAATGGTGGGCAGATAGTTATAAAGAAATATTATCCTCAAAATTTGAAGATATTTCTATAATTGAAAAAATAGAAGTTGCTCCAAATGGATTTTTAAATTTCTTTTTAAAAAAAGAAGCGGTGAGAGATATTTTAAATAATACAAAAAATGGAAAAGATCTTCCGTGTGGTTTAAAAGGGGAGAAAATAATTATTGAATATACAGTAACGAATGTTTTAAAACCTATGCACATAGGACATTTGATGGGGAATATAATAGGTGAATCTCTCTCTAGAATATTGCAATCAAACGGATCCGAAGTAAAGAGAAATAATTATCAAGGTGATGTTGGGCTTCATATTGCAAAAGCCTTGTGGGGTCTTATGCAAAAAGGTGGAAAAAAAGAGTCTACATTAGAAGATCAAATAAAATATATAGGAGAAGCTTATGCTTATGGTTCTTTGCAGTATGAAGATGACACCAAAGCAAAAACTGAAATAGAACAGATAAATAAAAAAATGGCTGATAAAAATGATGTTAAACTTCTGGATTTGTATAAATGGGGAAGAGAGATAAGTTTAAAACACTTTGAAGATTTGTATAAAAAACTTGGAACAAAATTTGATTATTATTTTTTTGAAAGCGAGGTTTCTGATGATGCTATTAAAATTGTAAGAGAATTTGTCTCAAAAGGTGTTTTTGAGGAAAGTGAGGGAGCTGTAATTTTTAATGCTAAAAAATATGACGAATCGCTTCATACTAGGGTATTTATAAACTCACATGGTATCCCTACATATGAGGCAAAAGATATCGCTCATGCCATAAGAAAATATAAAACTTATCAATTTGATAAATCTATTATTGTAACTGCAAATGAACAGGATAATTATTTTAAAGTTGTATTATGTGCACTTGGTCAGATAGATAAAAATATTGCGGATAAAACTATGCATTTATCCCATGGAATGTTAAAGTTGCCAGATGGTAAAATGGGTTCACGAAAAGGTAATATCATAACCGGTGAAGGTTTAATCAATGATATTTTTGACAAAGTCCTAGAAAAAATGAAAGATAGGGATTTGGAAGACCAAAAGAAAAATGAGATTGCCGAGCAGGTGGCGATAGGTGCAATAAAATATTCAATACTAAAACAATCAATTGGCAGGGATATTATTTTTGATTTTGAAAAATCCCTCTCTTTTGAAGGGGATTCTGGCCCATATCTTCAATATGGAGCTGTCAGAGCAAACTCTGTTTTAAAGAAAGCCGAAAGTTTAGGTTTACTTTCTGATGACAAAATTCCAGAAAATTGGCAAACAACTTCTCTTGAAAAAGAACTTATAAAATTTTATGAGATTATAGAAAGAGCTTGTAAGGATTTTGCTCCTCAATACATAGCAACTTATCTTATAAAACTTACAGGGGAGTTCAATAGTTTTTATGCCAAAGAAAAAATAATAGATAAAGAGGATAAAACTTCACCTTATAAACTTTTCATTACAGAAGTTTTCAAGGAAACTATGCAGTCCGGACTTTGGCTACTAGGCATCAAAACTCCAGAGGAGATGTAATATGTCAATATTGACATGTTGTAGAGAATTTGTCATTCTTTAATAAGAATGATTAATCTTCATCTTTCTTACTCACCTTTTTTCTTTTTTATTTTTTATATTTACTTATATTTTGGTGATCTTAGATATAGATATAAAAAAGGATACTGTTTAATGTTTTCTTT
>CAYLWA010000008.1:8586-12104 GCA_964387335.1 uncultured Candidatus Saccharibacteria bacterium
ATTTCAAAAACCTCTTTATTTTTGGATTTATTCTTGTTGTGATTTCATAAGTTATAGTTTCGCTATCTTGTGCCATATCATAAGCTTCGGCGTAGTGTTTATTTTTACCGCCAATTATAGATACTTCATCATATACTTTAACCCCTTTAACATCTGTTACATCAAGTATAATCATGTTCATAGAAACCCTGCCTATTATTTTCACTTTAACCCCTTTTATATCAAAAGTGCCTTTTAGCGATAGTAGGCGAGGGTAACCACTATAATACCCAACTGGAACTATGGCTAGTTTAGAGTCTCTACCAAGCTCTTCTGTTAGGTCATAGCCGATCCTGTCTCCTTTTTTAAAATCTTTTATTTCAGTTATGATAGCTTTCCAAGATAAGACAGGTTTAAGTTTGTATTTTTTTTCAAAAAATTCTTTGCTTTCTCTTGATGAAAAAAGTCCATAAAGTCCTATACCAATCCTTACCATATCAAAATGATACTGCGGATAAATCATAGTTCCCGCTGTTGCTGTAATGTGTTTTTTCGGATTAAAACCTGCTTCTTCAAAAGCTTTGTGCCACAAGTTTAACTTTTCAACTTGTTTGTCAGTATATTCTTTTTGTTTTGGATCCTCTCCGACAGCTAGGTGACTGAAAAGCCCGAGGACTTCTATATTTTTATGTTTAACTAAAAAATTTAATACATTTTGTATTTGATCCATTTTAAAACCTTGTCTGCCAAAACCTGTATCAACTTTTATATGAATCTTTATTTTTTCTTTTATGTTTTTTAGGGCAAGTAGAGAATTTTCATTTGATATAGTCAGTTCTATATTTTTCCTTATAGCTTCTTTGTAAAAATCACTTGCTGTAAAACCTAAGACAAGTATCTGTCCTTTTATATTATTTTGACGAAGCTCTAAGGCTTCTTCAAAACTATCTACACCAAAATATTTAACTCCAAGTCTTTCAAGTTCTTTGGAAAAAAGGGTAAGTCCATGACCATAAGCATTGGCTTTAACCACTGCCAAAAGCTGACATTTTTTACCGATCATTTTTTTGAAAATATCCAAGTTGTTTTTGATAGCTTTTCTATCTATTTCAACCCAAGTCCTTATTTTCCTTTTTTCTCTGTCATTTAACATATCTAAATACTATTCTTTTTTAAAGAAAATACAAATAAATATAGTGTCTGGTATATAACAAAGTACTTGCTTTTTTATTATATTTATGATATAATATATAAGGAAAAAAGCACCTCCCCTAAACCACATGTGGTCATAGCTAAAAACGGCTTAATTATAGGCAATTTTTAGCTATGACTACTCTATCTAGAATAAAGAGTGGTCCTCTAGCAGAATCAATAGGGGACAAGTCCCCAGAAAGGAGAACTAGACATGTCTAGTTTCTCGTTCGGTCAGATTGCCCAGTTGGTCAGGAGCTTTGAGGTGGCGGGGTACACCCCTGACCACTTGACCGGGCTCGGTCAGCTCGGCGGCGAGGGTCACCTATTGATCATCGCCTTCCTGGAAGGGAGGGCGAAGATCGAGGTGGTGGGGTTCGACCCTTCCACCTTCATAGGCAAAGGTTGGCGGTTCGCTGGGGTGCCCGCCCCGGCAAAGATCAGGTCGGTAGAGGATGTTAGGAAGATCAATCTTTTCTCCCCTCTTCGGAGTGAGGAGAGGGTTGTCTCCGGAGAGGAAACTCTCCGGCGGCTCGCCGCTGGGATTGCCCTTGGAGCGAAAGACTTCTGTTTTCTTTGGAATCACCAGGAGGTGATTCCAGAGGGGTGGAAGGGGGTCGGGGTATTTTTTGACGCTGACGTTTTGCTCAACCCGGGCGGCGGTCGTTACTCTCTCTATCTCTACTGGAGCGGCGAGGGGTGGCGCTGGAGTGTCCGCTGGCTCGACCACGGCCGGGGCTCCGACTTTCCCTCTGCCGTTCTCACCACTTAGAGGACCTTAGCCCTTGGTCCTTACCCCGCACCTGCTTATACAGAGGTGCGGGCTTTTTCTTTTAAAAAAATTTTAAAAATGGTAGTATGTCTTTTATGGAAGAAGTTAAAAAACTAAATCAAGAGAAAAGTGAAGTTGCTAAAAGGGAGGAGGAGGTTTTAAAATTTTGGCAGGATAATAAGATTTTTGAAAGATCTTTGCAAAAAGATGCGCCAGAAGGAAGCTTTGTTTTTTACGATGGGCCACCTTTTGCAACAGGAGAGCCACATTATGGACACTTGTTAGCTGGAACAATAAAAGACTCTATACCTAGATATCAAACAATGAAAGGTAAAAAGGTTTTGCGTAAGTGGGGCTGGGATTGTCATGGACTTCCTGTTGAAAACCTTATAGAAAAAGAGTTAGGTCTTAAAAGTAAAAAGGATATACTAGATTATGGTATTGGAAATTTTAATAAAAAGGCCAAAGAAAGTGTTTTCACTTTTGCTGATGTTTGGAAAAAGGTTGTTCCTCGTTCTGGCAGGTGGATTGATATGGAAAATGATTACAGGACAATGGATAAAACCTACACTGAATCTGTCTGGTGGTCATTTAAAAAACTTTATGAAAAGGGACTGATCTATAAAAGCTTTAAGTCTATGCACCTTTGTCCTAGGTGCGAAACCACACTTTCAAATTTTGAAGTAAATCAAGGTTATAAAGATATAACTGATATTTCTGTTTATGTAAAATTTAAATTAGAAAGTGAGGAAGATACATATCTTTTAGTCTGGACAACAACACCGTGGACACTGCCTGGAAATGTTGCTTTGGCGGTTAATCCTGATATGGAGTATGTTGAGGTAGAGGGTGAAGTGGTTGGCAATAAGTACATAGTTGCTAAATCAAGAGTAGAAAATGTTTTCAAAGAAAATTTGAAAATCCTAAAATCTTTTAAAGGCTCTGAGCTTGTTGGTAAAAAATATAAACCACTTTTTGATTATTATAGTAGTGATGACAAGTTAGAAAATAGAGAAAACGGATGGAAGATTTATGCGGGGGATTTTGTGACAGATACAGATGGAACTGGTATTGTTCATATCGCTCCAGCTTTTGGTACAGATGACTACAATCTTTTAAAAAAATACAATTTACCTTTTGTTCAACATGTTTCTTTTGACGGAAAAATGAAGCCGGAAGTTTTAGACTTTGTTGGTCTTTTAGTCAAACCAAAAGATGAAGAAAAAGATGGTCATCAAAAAACAGATATTGAAATAATAAAGCGTCTAGCTTCAAAGGATGTTTTGTTTGCCAAAGAAAAAATCGTTCACTCTTATCCGCATTGCTGGCGTTGTGATACTCCACTTTTAAACTACGCTACAAGCTCTTGGTTTGTAAAAATAGAAAGTTTGAAAGAAAAAATGCTTTCAGAAAATAGCTCTGTAAATTGGCTTCCAAAACAAATAGGGGAAAGTAGATTTGGAAATTGGATAGCTGGTGCACCAGACTGGGCTATTTCTCGTTCTAGATTTTGGGGAGCGCCTCTTCCTGTGTGGGTAGATGAAAACGGCAAAAATTATGTTTTTGATTCTGTAAA
>CAYLWA010000008.1:12204-18065 GCA_964387335.1 uncultured Candidatus Saccharibacteria bacterium
CTTCCAAAAAATGAAGAGTTTGAAGTTGACCTTCACAGGCCTTTTATAGATGATGTTGTGCTTTTAGGTGATGATGGTCAAAAATTAACTAGAATTCCTGATGTTTTTGATTGTTGGTATGAATCTGGTTCAATGTTTTTTGCTCAACAACATTATCCATTTGAAAATAAGAGTGAATTTGAAAAAGATGGCAGTTTGCTTTTTCCGGCTGATTTTATCGCCGAAGGTCTTGATCAGACAAGAGGATGGTTTTATACACTTCTGGTTTTAGGGACAGCTCTTTTTGATAAGGTGCCTTATAAAAATGTAATTGTAAGTGGTTTAGTTTTAGCTGAAGATGGTAGAAAAATGGCTAAGAAGCTTAAAAACTACCCAGACTTGATGGATACTATAAATAAATATGGAGCTGATTCTGTAAGGTATTTACTTGTCTCGTCTCCACTTGTTAAAGCAGAAGATTTTAATTTTTCCGAAAAAGCTGTTGATGAGGTTTACAAAAAAATAGTTTTAAAATTGGAAAATATTTTTTCTTTGTATAATTTATACAACGATCAAATACCAAATAATCCAAAGGAGACCGTTTTGGATTCTTGGATAATAAGTAAGATTGTAGAACTTTCAAATTCTGTTTCTTTTTATATGGACAGATTTGAGCTAGATAAAGCAACTCGTCCTATAATGGATTTTATAGACGACTTTTCTGTTTGGTATATAAGAAGGTCAAGAGAAAGGTTTAAATCAGATGATCTTTCAGAAAAGGATAGTGCACTATTTTACACTAACTTTGTATTAAAAGAGTTGTCAAAGATCATTGCTCCGTTTATGCCTTTTTTGGCAGAGAGTTTGTATCAAAGGTTAAAAGGGGATGAGGATCCTTTGAGTGTTCATCTCTGTAGTTGGCCAGTGTATCAAAAAGAGATAGATAAAAATCTTTTGGATGAGATGAGTTTGGCAAGAGAGGTTGTATCAAAAGTTTTAATGCAAAGGGATACTGCCCTAATAAAAGTCCGTCAACCACTTTCTTTGCTTACAATAAACAAAACTTTTAGAAATGAAATATTGGAAATAATAAAAGACGAGGTTAATGTTAAAGAAATAAAAATAGATGAAAGTTTAGATCAAATTTTCCTTGATACTAAACTAACAGATGAGCTTATAAAAGAGGGTATGGTAAGGGAATTTATAAGAGCGGTTCAAGATGGAAGAAAAAAGAAAAACCTTGTGGCAAAAGATAGTATAAAACTTTCTGTTTCTTGTGATCAGTCTATAAAAAATATTTTATTAAACAGTCAGGATCTTATAAAAAAAGTTGTTGGTGCTTTGGAGGTTGAATTTAAAGAATCTTCACAACTTGAATTTCCTTTGAATTTAAAGGAATCTAGTTTGTCTTTTGGAATTGAAGTTTTATAGAAAATGTCTTATCAAATCTATACTACAGATGCAATTATTTTAAAACGTATTGTTTTAGATACTGATGCTTTTTTTGTCTTATTTACTCTTGATTTTGGTTTGATTTACGCAAAAGCTATATCAGTTAGGAAAGTTAATTCCAAATTAAGATTTTCCCTTCAACAATATTTTTATTCAAGTATTTCTCTTGTAAAAGGGAAGTCGGGGTTTAAAATCACATCAGCTATTTTTAAGGATAATTTAATAAAAAAAGATTTATCTAGTGTTTACAAAAAAGCAATTGCTAATATTTGTAAAACTGTTGAAAGGTTGGTTTCTGGTCAAGAGAAACACCCAGAACTTTTCAATATTTTAAAAGATGGCTTTTTAAAAATAAATGATTCTAAAACAGAAGATGTTGTTTTTATTGAAGCTTTAATATTGCTTTTGGTTTTGTATCATTTGGGTTATGTTGATATGAAATATTTTGATCAAAGACTTGCTTTGGGTATTTTTGATAAAGAGATTATAGAAATTTCCAAACAGTCATATAATGATATTATTAAAACAGTGAATAAAGGTTTATCCGAGAGTCAACTTTAATGATATAATTTAAAAATATTATGGATCTAGATAGAATAGAGAAATTAAAAAAAAGGTTATATTCAAGAAAACCTATTGAAAATATAGATGTTAGATCTCCGCTTTTTTCTGTAAATAAGAGTGGTGCAGATTATGAAGGTTGGGCAAAAGATGAAAAGTTACAGATACCAGAAGTTGATGATTCTGGCACAGGAAAATTTATTAAAAAACTAGTTATATTTTCTGTCGGTTTTTTTGTTATTTCTTTGGCTTTGGCGTCGTATATTTTCTTTTTCAAAAATAAATTTGTATCTTCCAATAATCTTGATATTTCTGTTTCGGGCCCATCTTCTGTTTCGGCTGGTTCGGATATTTTGATTTCTGTATCAGTTGAAAATAAAAATCAAACAGATATAGAATCGGCAGTAATGACCGTATCATTTCCAGAAGGCTCTGTTGGTTTACCAGATCAGACTATTTTAAAAGATAAAACCGAGGTTTTAGGGGTCTTACCAAAAGGGCAAACTTTAACAAAAGATATTAATTTTTCAATTTTAGGTAACAAAGATTCTGTAAAAAGTGTTTTGTTTAAAATACAGTATCGTATAAAAGGTTCTAACGCTGTCTTTGTAAAACAGAAAAAATATGACTTGAACCTCGATTCATCGCCGGTTATTTTAAATATTTCAAGTGTTAAAGAAATAAGTTCTGGTCAAAATTTAACTTTTAAAATAGATGTTACATCAAACGCTACAACTCTTTTAAAAGATTTATACGTTAAGGCCGAGTATCCTTATGGTTTTGAATTTCAAAATTCAACTTTGAAAAACAGCACAGCAAATAATGAATGGTTTATAGGTGATCTAAAAAATGGTGATAAAAAAAGCTTTGTTGTAACCGGTAAACTCTTGGCTCAAAACAATGAAGAGAGAACATTTAGATTCTCCGTTGGTTCTAAACCAAACAAAGATTCAGATTTTGATTCTGTTTTAAGTGACACTATATCATCTATTACTATAAAAAAACCATTTTTTAATATAGTAACCAATTTTGGTAATATGCAGGATCTATCAAATTTTGTAGTATTAGAAAATCAAAATAGTGTTTATTTGAATATAAATCTTGAAAATACTTTGAACGAAAAAATATATGACGGTAGTGTAACGGTATCGTTGAAATCCCCATATATAAATGAGTCATCAGTTAGGGTTAGTCAAAATGGTTTTTATGATTCAATCAACAATATTGTAAATTGGACGAGGAATACAACAGAGGATCTAAATGTTTTAAATCCACTTGATAACACCAATCTTTCCTTGCAGTTTGATCTAGTAAATATACCAACTTCTGTTGAAAATCCACAGATTGATCTTTCTATAACAGCAAAGGGTTTAAGAAGTCCAGAGTCTTCTGATACAGAGGAGATTGTCTCAACTGTTTATAAGAGCATTAGGTTAAAAACAAAGGCGGAAGTTTCTTCAAAAGTTTTGTATGGTGGACAAATATCTTCAACCGGCCCAAACCCTCCGGAATCAGAAAAAGCAACTACATATAATTTAGATTTTTCAATAACAAACACTTACAACGATTTGTCTGATGCGATGCTCAAAGCTGTTTTACCAGAATATGTAACTTTTACTGGAAAGTTTTATCCGTCATCTGAAAATATTTATTATGATGAAAAAACAAGGGAGGTTGTTTGGAATATTGGTAGCATCTCAAATGGTGCTGGGTTTGTAAATTCTGCCAAAAAAGCAGGTTTTCAAGTGAAAATCATTCCAAGTAAAAATGAAATATCTACTATGCCAAAGTTGACCTCATCTGTAAATTTTTCAGCAACAGATTCTTTTACATCAATTCCTATAAAAATGAATCTAGGCAATCTATCTATTCCTAGTCCTATTTTAAAATAGCTTTGTGGTAAATTTTACTTATTTTTGTTATAGTATTTTTTATGAAAGATAATAATTTAATGGAAAAAATAGTCTCTCTTTGTAAGAGAAGGGGATTTGTTTTTCAGGGAAGCGAGATTTATGGAGGAATGGCTGGTTTATATGACTTTGGTCCTTATGGATTTGAACTTTTGAATAATTTAAAAAATGAATGGTGGAAAACACACCTGCAAGAAAGAGATGATTTCGTCGGTATTGATTCCGCAATGTTTAAAGACCCAAGAGTTTGGCAGGCTAGCGGGCATACTAGTGGGTTTTCTGACCCTCTTTCTGAATGTAGAAAGTGTAATACTCGCATAAGAGTTGATAAAGAATTAAATAAAATAGGTGTTTCTGCTGATGAAAAAATGTCTGAGCTTGAACTGCAAAAACTTTTTGAAGAAAATAAAAAAAATATTGCTTGTCCAAAATGCGGTTCACATGATTTCAGTCAAGCTCGCGCTTTTAACCTACTTGTAAAATCAAACCTCGGTGATTTTACCGGTGAGTCTAAAGACCCTGTCTATTTACCTGGAGAGGCGTGTCAGGGTATTTATTTGAATTTTAAAAATGTTGTAAATTCAACAAGAATGAAGATTCCTTTTGGTATTGCTCAGATAGGCAAAGCTTTTAGAAATGAAATATCACCTAGAAATTTTCTTTTCAGAACAAGGGAGCTAGAACAAGCTGATACTCAATACTTCGTTAAACCAAATGAAAATAAAGAGCGGTATGAGAAAATAAAAAAAGATAGACTTAATTGGTATATATCACTTGGTATTAAACCTGAGAATTTAAGATTTAAACAACATGAAAACCTTGTTTTTTATGCAAAAGATGCTTGGGATATTGAGTATAATTTTCCTACTGGATTTGATGAAGTTGAGGGTATTCACGATAGATCTGACTATGACCTGACTGTACATATGAATCATTCTGGTACTGATCTAAATTATACAGATCCACATACAACAGAAAAATATATTCCTTGGATTTTGGAAACATCTGTTGGTATGGGTAGAATGTTTTTGGTTTTTATATCTGACGCTTACTCTGAGGATCATTTGGGTGGTGAAGAAAGGGTTTTATTAAAACTCTCTCCAAAACTTTCACCTGTAAAATGTGCAGTTTTTCCACTCCTTAAAAATAAACTAGAGTTAGTAGAAAAGGCGAGAGAGATTTATAGTGAACTCAAAAAAGAATTTAAATGTGAGTTTGATGACAATGGAAATATAGGAAAAAGATACAGAAGGCAAGATGAGATAGGAACTCCTTTTTGCGTCACTGTTGATTTTGAGACAATAGAAAAAGATGGAACTGTTACTTTAAGATATAGAGATAGTGGGGAACAAGAGAGAAAAACAATAGAAGAAGTTGTAGAAATAATTAGAACTTCTTTAAAATAGTCTGTCTATATTTATAAAATATTTTTTCTGTGATAAAAATATTATGGAATGCTGACCTGGAGAGATTTTTATCAAACTTTGGGTTTTGATATTTTAAAAGACCGACCTTTCATTAAGGATGTTATTGTTGTTTACAGGGTTGATATAGATGAAGTTAAGGCGTTTTTAATATCCAGAGGTTTTCGAATAAATTCTACTTTACCTGTCAGTGATATAAAACATACTCCGAGTTTCTTGCTTACTTGCCCACATTCCCCATACTCTCTTTGTAAAATATCTTTTGGTACAAATAATCATTCTTGTTTTTGTAATAAACCATTAAGTATATATGATTTTCTGATTTATCTTGCTTCACAGATTTATTTTTTTAATACCACAGCTTCATTTTTTAGTGAGTTTAGGGTCTTTACGAGTGATGGTTACGATGTATCTATTGTTAAAAATGGGGTAGATGATCCTATGCTTTGTATTGGAAATAAAAACCAATTTGTTAATGAGTGTTTTTATTCAGAATTAAGGTTTGCCTTAAATAGTGGAACCACTTCAAAATGAG
>CAYLWA010000009.1:0-17399 GCA_964387335.1 uncultured Candidatus Saccharibacteria bacterium
ATATGGACAAGAAAGTTATAATAGTATTACACGGATGGGGTCAAAGTATTAAAGATTGGGGTATTATAAAATCAATGTTTTCTGATAATTTCATAACCATTGACCTTCCTGGATTTGGACAAGAACCTCTTGTATCAAAAAATTTTACAATACAAGATTATGCAAACTGGGTAATTGAAAAAATATCAAAAATAGAGGGTCAGAAAATATTATTAGGACATTCATTTGGCGGCAGAGTTGCTTCATATATATCTAGTCAAAAACCAGAACTTCTAAAAGGTCTTATACTTTATGGGGCACCTTGTATATACCGACCATCATTTAAAGTAAAATTAAAAATATTTATAAACAAATTAAAAAACAAATTGGGTATCAAGAGAAATATCTTCAAAAATACAGAAATGCAAAAAGCGAAAGAAGACGGGCTCGATATAATATTTAAAAACGCAGTCAATTTTGACCAAACCAACAATTTGAAAAATATAAAAACCAAAACACTTCTTTTGTGGGGAGAAAAAGATCAATCTGTGCCACTTAAAATAGCAAAAGAAATTGAAAAACTAATACCAAAATCAAAGCTTGTAATTATGGAAAAATTAGGACATAATGCACACAAAGAAAATCCTTATTTATTTTATGGAATCATTAAAAAATTTATTGAGAATATTTAGAAAAATAATAAACATTATTTTACCTTTTGAAGATTTTATGTATATTCTCCAACAGGAAGAATACAGCATCCAAAGGATAGGTTTTTGGCTACCGAGATTTTTTTTCAAAAGAAATATTGCCAAAAGGGATAATTTAAAACTTACACAAAGAGTTAAAGTTACTATTTTTCTGTCTATTTTATTTTGGTCATTTCTTGAATTTTTGATTATATCTAAAACTAACCCATTTTTTGCAATCTTGAATATGGTAGCTATCCCCTTTTATGTTATCCTGACAAACATTTTAGTAAGTCCTTTTTATGAAAAAATCAAAGACGGCATTATAAAAAAAGCATCTGCTCATCTAGATGAAAATAGATCAGGGATGAAAATCATAGCCATAACAGGAAGTTATGGAAAAACAACTTTAAAAAATTTCCTTGAACAACTTTTAAAATATCATTTTAGAGTTCAAATGATTCCAGGGAATATAAACTCAACAATAGGCATTGCAAATTTTATACTGACAAACTTAAATCCAAATACAGAAATACTAATAACAGAAATAGATTCATACAAAAAAGGAAGAATAAAAAGAACATCTGAAATGTTAAAACCAGATCTTGCCATCTTGACAAATATAGGAGATCAGCATTTGCAGAGATATAAAAATAAAGAAAATTTAGCAAAATCACTTTTAGAACTTTTTGAGAGTTCACCAAAGGGAAGTTTGAGACTAACAAATCAAGAGACTTTTAATTACTTAAAAAATATAGACATGGATACAAAAAATGTTGAGGTGGCCAAAAAAATTCATCTTGACAACCTATCAGAATCCAATGTTGAAAATTATAGTTTGGCATATTTCATAGCCGAGTATTTTAAAATTGAAGAAAAATATATAAATCACATATCATCAAATTTGAAACTTCCAGAAAGAAGACAGGTGGAAAAAGAACTTTTTGGTTTCAATGGACTGGATGATTCCTACAACATAAGTTTAACAACAGCAAAAGCTTCTATAAACCAAGCCAGAAAATTGGCGGATAAATATAATAAGAAATTAGTTGTCATAACTGCTGGAATACCAGAGTTAGCAGAAGAAAACAAAGACTCAAATAAAATACTAGGAGAAGAGTTATCAAAAAATAGTGAAAAAATATTGGTGCTGAAAAGTATTTTCTACAAAGACTTGATCTCTAATATAGAAAACGCGGAAAAATATGAACTGTTTAATAACCTAAATGAAGCTGTAAAATATTTAAATTCAAAATGGAAAAAAGATGAAATATTTTTACTATTAGAACCCGAATTAACAGATCTCTACTATTAGTCTTTAAAATTATCTATAAATTTTTGAATAATATCGCTTTTGTAAACAAAGTCATTTCTAGAATTCTTATTGAAATGCAAAACAGATTCTTCTATATTTGAAGTTAACTGATCTTTAAAAGAAACCCCTTTTACTTCCCAAAGATAATAAGCCATTGAACCTGGTATAGGGTTTATCTCATTAAAATACAAGACACCAAGAGAATATATAAAATCTATTCTAACAACACCTTTACATTTCAAAATCCTGTATATAGATGCTGATTTTTCTTTAATCTCTTTTTCAAGCTCTGGTGATATTTTGGCAGGAAGATTTCTTGGAAGAGAAGCCATGCCAGAGCCGCCACTTTTTTTACCACCTTTTTGATACTTTTCAGAAAAACTAAGTATTTGATCTTTGGATATTGGTGATTCTATCTCACTTACAACAATTTCACCATTTTCTTTTTTGACAGAACAATTATACTCAACAATATTTGGCAAAAACTTCTCAACTAAAATTTCATTATCAATCATAGATGAAGCCATAAGATTTAATTCTAGATCAATTTCACTTTCAACAACTTTGATACCAATACTAGAACCAAGATGGACTGGTTTTATGATAAGAGGCAAACCTAAACTTTTACAACTTTCAAGACAAGAAGGTAGATTTTTTCTAACATCTTCTGAAAGGACGGATACGGATTCAACAACATCTATATTTTTATCAAAGTTTTTAATAAAAATTTTTGATAAGTTTTTATTCATACACAAAACAGAAGATTCAACATCAGTTGAAGAATACGGGATAGATAAACTCTCAAAAAAACCTGCCATAAAACCATTCTCTCCACCTCCACCGTGAAGACAATTTACAGCCGAATATATTTTATTTTTCTCTCCATACTTATTACAAACAAAAACATCAAACTCCTCTTTACTAAAATAGGTTAAAATTTTTTCTGATTTATAAAAATCTCTTCTATCTTTGGCATTTTTAATTTCATAAAAAAGTCCATCTTTTGATACATAAATTAAAATTGGATTATATAAACCCCTATCTATATTTTCCAAGACTTGAAGTCCCGTTACAACAGAAACTTCATGTTCTGGTGATTTACCTCCTATAAATATCAATATATTTTTCATCTTATTGTAAGCCTTTGCAATTTTTAGCTGGACTGTATCCAGCTTTTATTGCCAAAGCAGTGTTCTCAAATTCTACCCTATTTTCAGGTTTTATTCTAGATAGACCACCACACCACGGAAAATAGTATTTTTTACCCGTTTTTGACCCAAACACAGAAGTCTTTGGACTATTTAAAGATTTTGTTATTTTAATAGGTTCTTTTATTGGTTTATTTAATACAATATAAACAAATCCAAAAATATCAATCAAAATAAGGGTAAAAATGACTATGGGCAAAAAGGGCTTGATTTTATTTATAAAATCTTTTATACTCATATTCACAATTATATCAATAAACAACCAATATGGCACATAAAAAATCCGCAGGAGTATCAAAAAATGGTAGAGATTCACAGCCTAAATATCTAGGTGTTAAGTTAACTGATGGGTCAAAAACCAAAGCTGGAAACATAATAATAAGACAAAGAGGCACAGATTTTATAATCGGTAAAGGAGTCAATATCGGTAAAGATCATACTATCTTTGCCTTAAAAGACGGAGTTGTCAGCTTCTCTAAAAAAAGAAAAGTAAGGTTTGACGGAAAGGTTCAAATAAAAAAAGTGGTAAATGTAATATAAAACAAAAGACCGCCAAAAGCGGTTTTTTGTTTTGTGTACCAAAGCTAAATAGCTACAACTTAAATAAACAACTAAACACCTTTTACACTAACTTTAAGTTTACCTTTTATATCCCCAAAGCTTATATCTATAATAAAATCCCCGATCTCTCTTATGGGTTTATCAAGTTGTATAAAATCCTTATCAACCTCTATTCTCGCTTGTTTCTTTATATAATCAACCAACTCCTCTTTTGAAATACCCGCAAACAAATGCCCTTTTTCGTTTGCCTTGGCTTCAATTGTTATATGAGAAGAAGAGAGAGCTTGAATATTTTTCCTTAAAAGATCAGATTGTATTTTTTTCTCAACAACCAATGCTTCGTTTTGTTTCTTCAAATTCAAAACAGCAGAATCCGTTGCTCTAATAGCTAAACCTCTAGGTATAAGAAAATTTTGAGCATAACCATCTGCAATATCTTTTATTTCATTTTTTCTTCCAACCCTAGAAACATCCTTTAAAAATATAACTTTCATATTTGTTTTATATTATTTTAATAAATCAATTGCTTTTTGTAATTGACTATCATACTTGTCTTTTTTAAATTTTTCAACATCAAACTTAACTTCAACATCTGGCACAAGTCCACCCTCTGAAAGTGAATGACCATTTGGAGTTAACCACTTAGCAATTGTTATTTTTACAGAAGTATCGTCGGTTACTTTTAAAAGCTCCTGAACCGAACCTTTTCCATAAGATTTTGTCCCAACTATTTTAGCTTTTCCGTGTTCTCTCAAAGCTCCAGCTAATATCTCTGAAGCACTGGCTGAACCAGCATCCATAAGTATAATCATTTGAAGGTTAGAGTTAAAAATATCATAACCTCTACTTCTGAATTCTTGATTTAAAGCTGTATCCTTTGACTGTTCCTTGACTACAACCTTACCAGAAGGTAAAAACCAAGAAGCCATATCAACAGCCGCTTCAAGATATCCACCTGGATTACCACGCAAATCAAGTATCAGTTTATATTTTCCAGATTCTATAAATTTTCTCAAAGCGCCTCTAAATAACTCTGGTGAAGTTGCTGAAAAACTATATAACCTGATTATAAAAACATCTGATTTTATCTCTGTATCTATAACAGGTATATTTATAACATCTCTTATAACAGATATTTTCAAATCATCCTTAACACCATCCCTCTTGATTGTAAAGACAACTTCTGTCCCCTTTTTACCTTTTATCATTTTTATAGCTTCTTCTGTTTTAATGTTTAAGGTGGACTTGTCATTGATCGCCATTATCTTATCACCAGATTTTATACCCGCTTTATATGCAGGGGTATCTTTTAATGGCGCTATAACAGTTAACTGACCATCTCTTACATCAACTTCCATACCAACACCTTCGAAACTGCCAGATATTTCATCAGCAAATTGTTTTGACTCTGTTGGAGGAAAAAACATAGTATAAGGATCTCCCAAAGAAGAAACCAGCCCAGATATTGCACCATAGACTTTCACCTGATTATCAACCTTTGTGCTTGTAGCAACACCTGTTGGCATATACTTGTCATTTATAATATTCCAAGTCTTCCAAAATGGCTCAAAATCAACATCACCTGAAACGGAAGATGGTTCCTTTCCATAAACACCAGAAGCTCTAAAACCTTCTTTTAAGCTATTTTTACCAAAAAAGAAACCTATGAAAAATATTGAAACGGCAATAATAAGTGATAAAGAGATTATTTTTTTATTTTGTCTTATAAAATCCATTTATATATTATGGCAAAGCAATTTGATATGGTCAATTTACTTTTTTAAATTATTTAAATATTTGCTATAATTTAAAAATGATAAATAAATTTAACAAAAATAATGAGTTTTGGCTCTCAATAAATCAAGAAAGCAAAGACAATATCAAAGAATCTTTAAAAGAATATGATCTTGATCCTAGAATTATAAGAGAAATCGCTACCCCAACACCAAAATCCAGAATAGAGTTTTATTCTGATCATATATATATGATTTTACATTTTCCTGCATACAAGCATACAAGCATAAGCGAAAAACAAGAAGTTGATTTCATCATTTCAAAAGAAGGTTTAATAACCATACAGTATGAAAATATCGTTGCTGTTGATATTTTGAAAAAACAAATAGAAGTTTCGGAAATGATATCAAACAAAGACGAAAATCATTTTTTTATTTTTACGAACCTATTAAAAGAGATGTATACTTCTTTGAATAATGAGCTTCTCTATATAGAAGAATGGTCAGACAAGATCGTAAAAAATATTTTCAATGGAAAACAAAAAGAAATGGTTCTAGAAATAAGCAAAGCTATAAGGCAACTTTTGGTTTTTGAAAAAGTTATAGAACCACACGAAAGAATTCTTCAATTTTTAAAAGATGGTAGTAAAAAAATCATAAATGAAAATTTTTCAAATGAAGTTGAATCTATGATAGTTGAAATAAACAGATTGAAAAAACTTATTAAAAATGAAATAGATGTTTTAAAAGAGCTTAGAAATACAAACGAATCAATGTTGTCTAGTAGCCAAAACCAAATAATGAAAACTCTTACAGTTATTACATTTATCTACCTTCCTATAAACCTCATTGTTGATATATTTACAATGGAAGCCAGAGGGACGCCGATACTTGAAAACCCGCAAGCTTTTTACTTGATTATGTTTATATGTCTTGTAACACTTGTATCAATGATTATGATAGCGAGAAATAAAAAATGGTTATAAAAAAATGGATATATATTTAAGAAACACAATTACTAAAAATAAAGAAAAATTTATACCAATCAAGCAAAATGAAGTTGGTATATATCACTGTGGCCCAACTGTATATTGGACTCAACATATAGGAAATATGCGAGCTGTTGTCATTGCCGATTTTTTAAACAGAATGTTTAGATACAACGGATATAAAGTAAAATTAGTTAGAAATTACACAGATGTTGGGCACTTAACAGGAGATAACCTTGGTGATGCAGATACAGGCGAAGATAGAATGGAAAAGGCATCAAAGAGAGAAGGCCTATCACCAGAAGAAATAGCTTTAAAATATATAAAAATCTATAACAATGATATAAAATCATTAAACACCATAAAACCAGAGGAAACACCGAGAGCAACATCTTTTATAAAAGAAATGATAGAGATGGTTTCAAAACTTTTAGAAAACGGCAACGCTTATACAACAGATTTGGCTATATATTTTGATATAAAAACCTTCAAAGATTACACCAAGCTCTCCGGTCAAAAACTAGAAAAACTTGAATTTGGAGCTGGAACAGGAGATGTTTCTGATCCCAACAAAAAAGATCCGAGAGATTTTGCTTTGTGGTTTTTCAAAGCTGGTGTCCATAAAAACATACTTCAAAGCTGGAAATCCCCTTTCAAAAGTCCATTAGTTGAAGACGGCGAGGGTTTTCCCGGTTGGCATATAGAATGTTCAGCAATGAGCAAATATTTTCTAGGTGAGACTTTTGATATACATATGGGAGGAGTTGAGCACATACCAATACACCACAGCAATGAAATCGCTCAGTCTGAATGTGCAAACCATAAGCATTTTGTAAACTATTGGCTACACAATGAACACCTCTTAGTTGATGATAAAAAAATGTCCAAATCAGAAGGAACATCTTTTACAGTTGAAGATATTATAAAAAAAGACATTGAACCGCTAGCTTTGAGGTATTTTTTCCTACAAAGTCATTACAGATCAAAACAAAATTTTACATGGGAATCTCTTTTGGCAAGTCAAACAGCTTTAAAAAAGATAAGAAAATTTTTAAACAGTGAACACAAAATCAGTATATTTACAAAAATAAAATATCTATTCTCCACAAGTACAGAATACAAAAGATATCAAGATGAGTTTTTGAAAAATATAAATGATGATCTGAACACCGCTGAAGCTTTGGCTGTGGTGTGGAATGTTATAGGCGATGAAAAAATAAATGTTTACGAAAAGAAAAAAGTGATTTTAAAATTTGATAAGTTTCTAGGACTGAAACTCGATGAGCTTCCAAGTAAAAAGGAGGAAGAAAAAATACCCCAAAACATCATTGATTTGGCAAAAGATAGAGATATTGCAAGAAAAGAAAAAGATTTTAAAAAAGCTGATATGTTAAGGGAAGAAATTTCCAAACTCGGATTCGAAATAAAAGATGCTGAAAATAAAACAATAATAGTTAAGAAATAATATGGAAAAACAAGGATTAAACATAGAGGGTGTAAAAAGAACGAGGACTTTGAATTCACATTTGATTCTAACGATTACACTCTTGCAAGTTCTTGTGCAATAAAAAGATTGAGATAAATATATTTTAGCTTGACTATACTTATCCCACCAAAGCATAATTTTAGAGCACGGATAAATTTTTGCTAAAAGTTTCCTCGTGCTCGCGCCAGTCGCGCTCGCAAGTCTCTAAAATTATGCTTTGGTGGGATAGATGAGAACAATTCCACATATTACCCACAATTTATACCCTTTTAAAATTTTACTTTAAAATAACCTAGGGGTGTATAATTATAATATGATCAATAAAGAATCATTTAAACAACAATTAGGTATCAGGATACCTCCACAAAATCTAGAAGCTGAAATGGCTCTTTTAGGAGCTATTATGTTAAGACCTGAAAATCTTTACGACATAATGGATATTGTATCAAAGTATTCTTTTTACTCCGAAAGGCACTCTTTGATATATGAAGCAATGTTTGATCTTTGGAACAAAAAAGAGCCGATAGATTTACTTTCGGTTTCAACCAAACTTCAAGAAAAAAAATTGCTGGAATCCGTTGGTGGAAATTCATACCTAGCCGAAATACTAAATAGTGTTCCCTCTTCAGCCAACGCCTCTTATTATGCCCAAATCATTCAAAAAAAACACATAATGAGAAGGCTCATAGAAGCATCTGAAAATATTTCTCATTTAGGTTTTGAGGAAAATGGCGAACTGGAAGAAATATTAGAAAAAGCTGAAAAAAGAATTTTCGAAGTTACAAACACTTCAACTCATCACAAATTTGTCCCAATCAAAGAAGAGCTTGCCGAAGCTTGGGAAAGGTTTGATAAACTACAATCAACTGGGGATGGTTTGCGTGGTGTTCCAACTGGTTTTAAAGAAATAGACAATAAACTTTCCGGTTTTCAAAAATCAGATCTTATTATTTTAGCTGCCAGACCATCAATGGGAAAAACTTCTTTGGCACTAGATATTGCAAGACAATCTTCTGTAAACCACGGAACACCTGTCGGCATATTTTCACTTGAAATGTCATCTCAACAACTTGTAGATCGTATGGTTGCCGCCCAAGCAAACATAGACGCGTGGAAACTTAGGACAGGAACTTTTTCAAAACAAAATGATTACACTCCACTAGGAGAAGCAATCGGTGCTCTTTCCAAAGCTCCAATATTTATAGATGATCAACCAGGAAATAACATTATAAAAATGAGATCTATTGCAAGGAGAATGAAATCAGAGCATGGATTAGGGCTTATTGTGGTTGATTACTTGCAACTTATGGTTCCAACTCAAACAAAAAATGATAATGTTGTTCAACAAGTTACAGAAATATCAAGATCATTAAAAAATCTTGCGAGAGAGCTTGATGTTCCTGTGTTGGCCCTTTCACAACTTTCTCGTGCTGTTGAACAAAGAGGTGGCAGGCCGAGACTATCTGACCTTAGAGATTCTGGTTCCATTGAACAAGATGCAGATGTAGTGATGTTTATACACCGAGAAGACAAATACAAAGATGAATCTGACAGAACAAATATAGCAGAAATACTTATAGAAAAACACAGAAATGGAGAGACTGGTAAAGTTGAACTTTTCTTCAACGATAAAAAAGCAACATTTCAATCTCTTGATAAATCAGATTATAAAGGTGCCGACAAAGAATTTGCAGATTTTTAATTTATGGATAATATATCAAAAATTATAGAAATATTTAGAGAATTCCCTGGAATAGGACCGAGACAAGCTAAAAGGTTTGCCTATTTTCTATTTACTAAAAATCAAAACTATTTAGAAAATTTTTCCAATCTGCTAAAAAATATTAAAAAAGAAGTTGGAATATGTAACAAATGCTTTCGATTCTTTTTGACTTATGGTAAAAATGAAAATAGCATATGTCAAACCTGCCTTTCCAAAAGGGACTCTAAACTTCTTATGATTATTTCAAGGGATGTTGATTTTGAAAACATAGAAAAGACAAAAATATTTGATGGCTACTATTTTGTTTTAGGTGGAAATATACCTATACTTGAAAAAAATCCAGAGAAAAAAATAAGACAAAATGAACTACTTGAAAGACTTCAAAAAGATTTGGATATAAAAGAAATTATTTTAGCACTCGATTGTAATCCAGATGGTGAAAATACAGAAAAGTATATAAAAGATTTAATTGAGTCAACCGTAAAAAGGGAGGATATAAAAATAAGCCATCTAGGAAGAGGCATATCAACTGGAGCAGAACTTGAATATTTAGACCCAGAAACAATCAAAAACGCCCTAAAAAATAGACAATAAGAAAGGTCCCTCAAGCTGAAGTCAAGAGGGACCTTGTGGGAGTCAGACTCCCCTTTGCAGCCAGAAAGCCAGAAAGGAAACAATCCAGCTGCCGTATAAAAGCTTAAAATACTAAGCACTTATACGGAAGTTGAAATGTTAAACTATACTACTTATCTTAACCTTAAACCAAGGTTGTCTATGACCATTTTTCTTGAAATATCTTGATTTTTGTTTGTATTTGATAACAGTGACAGTCTCGTTTTTTCCAATAGATTCTAGAACACCAGAAACCTTAGCTTTTTGGATAAAAGGAGTTCCAACAGTAGCGGAATCTTTGTCAGAAACAAGAAGAACTTTGTCAAAAACAATACTGTCACCAATCTTAAAATCACCCTTGATCTTCTCAATTTTTATAACTTGGCCTTTTTTGACCACATATTGCTTTCCTCCTGTTTCTATTACTGCAAATTCCATAACAAAGCAAGTATACAAAAATATCACTAAAAAAGCAAGGGTTATACCAAATCAATCATATCCTCCGGTTTTTCAACCTTATTTTCCTGTATTTGAGAAGATGAGCCTGTAATCTTTAAAACATCCTTGTCTATTTTTAGAAGCTCTTTGTTGGCAGTGTTATAATGGTTAACCACTGTCCCAAGACTACTACCTAATGACCTCATAGACTTATCAAAACTTGCCAAATGTTTACCTAAAACATCAACTTTCTTGATAATATCTTTTGCCGACTCTTCTATTTTAAAAGCTTTAAAGCCATACAGGACGGATTGTAAATACGCCGAGAAAGTAGTTGGAGAAACTATGATTACTTTTTTATCATTGTAAGCATAATCCAAAAGAGACCTTGCACCAGAAGTTTTTCCAGCAACTTCATTTACCAAAAGATCATAATATATACCCTCCGCTGGTATAAACATAAAAGCAAATGGAAGTGTCCCCTCCTCTGGCTTTATATATTTAGCAGTTTCATCTATTCTCTTTTTTAAATCATTTGAAAATTCTTTCTCCAAAACAATTTTTTCAGAGTCATTTTGAGAAGATGACAAACGGTTGTAATTGTCAAGTGAAAACTTGGCGTCAATCGGTATGATACCGTCTTTTGTTTGTATGATCGCATCAACTTTTTCTCCAGTCTCAAATTGGTGTTGCATTTTGTATGTCCCAGGTGGAAGTATATTTGAAAGTATAAGTTCCAAAGAGGCCTCCCCTAGAGCCCCTCTTTGTTTTTGGTGTTTTAAGACTTTTTCCAAATTTTTTAAACTTTCAGTCACACCTAAAACCTGTTTTGAAACCTCACTTGACTCTGTCATACCCTTGGCAACATTTAAAAGCTCTTTGGTCATCTGATCACTTATCATACGCATTAGTTTTTGCGATTCTGTTAGTTGATTTATAACAGAGCTCTGAACAGATTTGCTGTTTTCAGATATTTTCAAATCAACAGATCTTGATAATTGATTTATCTGCTCCAATATTAGTTTAAAACCAGTGTCTGATGTTTGTCTTTGTTTTGATAATATAATATATAAAAACAAGGCGATAACCATTATTATAAGTAAAATCAATATATATTCCATACCAATAATATTAACAAAAAAAGTAAATATATGGTATTATTTAATTAAGTTAAGATAAAAAATAAAATGTCACTACAAGAACAAATAAAAAATGAATTAAAGGAGGCAATGAAAGCAAAAGACGAAGTTAGGCTTAGAACCATTCGTAGCGTAGTTGCAGGTTTTACAAATGAATTATTGAACTTAAAAAGAACCCCCCAAGATTCCCTTTCAGATGAAGAAGTCTTAAATGTAATCTCAAAAGGTGTAAAACAAAGAAAAGACTCAATAGAGAGTTTTACAAAAGGCGGTAGAGAGGATTTGGCAAATGACGAGAAAGCAGAGCTTGAAATACTGCTCTCATATCTACCAAAACAGATGAGTTACGAAGAAGTTTTTGATTTTGTTAAAAATAAAATACAAGAGCTATCTCTTGATAAAAGCAAAGTTGGTCTTTTGATGTCAACTTTAATGAAAGATCTAAAAGGTAAAGCCGATGGTTCTTTTGTTAAAAAAGCAGTTGACGAATTATTAAAGTAGTATAATAATAAAATCAGATGACAATAGAAACTATTAGAAAATCAATACCTTTTGAAGAAATACTTGGATTAATTCCAAAATTTGTAGAAGCAAGAAGAAGAAGTACTACCGTAAAAGAAGGGGCGATTTGGAAACAAGTTTTAAGCGAAAATGGATATGACCCAGAATTAGCATCTTATATATATGATAATTACATAGATAAAAAAGATCCTCAATATACGAGTGCTATAAAAGAAGCACAGTCCTCACCAAAAGAACAAAAACCAAAAGTTACTAGAGAATTTGATGGACCAAAAGATCCAATTGATGAAGTTTTTGATCAACGTTACAGAAATCGTCATAACGGTGATCGACTAAACTACTAAGAGACTTGGCAGAAGTCTCTTTTTTATTCAAAATCATCTAAACTTTTTGTGGTTTTTTTGTATTTATTATTTATTTCCATTTCAATCTCCTCCCTGTCTCCGCCGTATTTAAGATAAGATAGATGTTTAAGAGAATCCACAATAGCAGGGTCGCCCTTTGGCGGTGGTAAAGTAGCTATGTTAAAAGGCTTAGCCGGTCTTCCATTTACAAGCATTTTAACCAGCGCATTTCTATTTTCAACATTCATCAAATCTTTTGCGCTAAATATTGGAGAATATTGTTTTTCAAGATATGAAGCATCTTCGGAAGAAATTCTAAAAGAAACCATTGATCCAACATTTCCAAAGACAGCGTCTTTTATATTTTGAGGTATTTGAGCTATGAATTGATGAGCAATATTTAAAGACAGCTTATATTTTCTAGCTTCAGACAGGATTGTTGAGATGGAATTTGTTGTTATATTTTGGAACTCATCTATGTAAAGATAAAAAGGTGGAAATCCTTTTTCAATAGAATCAACTCTGGAAAGGGCGGACATTAGTATTTTTCCGACTAGTATAAGACCTATAAGATTTGCATTTATATCACCTAGTTTACCTTTTGCTAGATTGACCAAAAGAATCTTCTTGTTATCCATAATATCCCTAAAATTGAAGGATGATTTTTCTTGAGAAATGATAGGTCTCATAACATCATTTGCCATAAATACATCAAATTTTGATGTAATATAAGGGACAACATTTGAAAGAGATGCTTCTCCACCAGCTTTTTCTGCCACCTCTTTCCAAAACTCTACAACCACAGGATTTTTACATCTTGAAATTTTTAAATCTCTGAATTTTTTGTTGGCCAAAACCCTAGATATATCAAGGAGGGTGTTTCCTGTTTCTGGATCTTCAACGACAAGCATGGCTGCATTTCTAAAATACTGTTCAAACATAGGCCCAAAAGCTTCTGGGTTACCTTCGGCGTATAATTTTTTGAAAATACTCAAAAGTTCATTGACGACAAAAGTTTTTTGTTCAGGATGGCTTTGATCATATTCCATCACGTTTAAAGCCATAGGTCTATCAACATAACTTGGGTCAAAATATATAAGATCATCAACCCTGTCTTTTGGAACATTTGCCAAGATATCTAAAATATCGGAACCGTGTGGATCTATATAACAAACTCCATTTCCATTTTGCATATCTTGAATTATCATATTCTTCATAAGGGTAGTTTTACCGGTACCTGTCTGACCTATAATATACAAATGTCTAACTCTATCATCCTCGGACATATATACATCAGTTGTTTGTCCTCTGTAAATATTTTTACCTAAAATAACACCGGATTTGAGCATATCCTGCGGTGCAGGTGAGGATATAAAACCAGAACTTTTTAGTTGTGGTTGAAGTGAAAAAGTTATTGACGGGAAATGTATTAGTGTAGCAATCTCTTTTGTATTTAAAGGCAAATCTATATCTGATTCAAAATTTCTAAAAGAAAAATCTCTAAAAAGTTTAGCTTGTTTTTTGTCATCCAACTTCTCAAACTTCAAAGAGTTTTGGCCGACAGATTCAAACTGGTTAAAACTAGATTCTATTTCCGACACAATCTTTTCTGCCTCCGGTCTGCTATTTGCTGAAACAACCAATCTTATATTTACAGCAAAGATATTTGAAGAAATTTTTGATTTGATTGCGGAAATAGCGTCACTGTCGGTTTTTTTCTCTTCTGGTTTGTCACCTTCACTTGGACTTTTTGAGAAAAATAAATCAAAAAATGTTTTACCGAAACTAGACAAGATAGAATCTGAAATGACATCTTTTAACTTTTCCCCTTTCTCAACCCTTTCTGAATAATATTTATACTGTTTGTTATAAAAATCCCCAATAGGTTTTATCACAAACTGGATAGCGGCCCCCTCTCCCACTTTGTCTATTTTAGAAAAAGAGTTAAGTATGGTGTTTAATGGATCTATTTCAAAACTATCCCCTGTTTTTATTGGAAAAACTGGAAACTCGGAAGTTTTTATATAAGTCCCAATAGAAACACCTTGTTCATTGAAAACATTGTAATCATTTGGTTCAATAGAAATCTTTATGGTATGGAAAAGTGAAGTTATTTGTTTTTCAAAAAGATCTTTTTTAGAAACAGGAACAGAAACATAAAAGACGAACTGATCGCTTCCGTTTGCATTAGCTATCTCTATTGTAAAATGATTGTCTTTGTTATCTTTTGTGTTGACAGATGACATACCAGTTAAAAACTGCTCCATAGCAAAAAAGACTTCTCTCAAAGATCTTTGTTTTCCATCTTCTGATTCTTGAACCATAATTTCATATAGAACAAACTTTGTTGACTTGGCAACTTCTTTGGACATTTTTTTAACAGGATAATCTCCTTGAATATATTGAACCAACATTCTGTGAAAATCATCTTCAAGGTGCGGATCTTTCATTGCCCTCAATATATCTAGTGCGTTTTTAACACCTTTTGTTTGAATTATTTCTATGAGTTCTGACATCTTGCTATCATGAGTTTCTGGTGCCAAATTTAAAACAATCTCTGAAACTTTTTTTTCAGGAAGTTTGTAGTTTGTATGCAAAACATCTTCGGTTACCTTGTCTCTATACCGTGATATTTCATCAAAAACAGCATCACCTGTTTGATAGACAAAACCTTTTTCAGAAAGTTCTTTTTCTTTTTCGGCAACTTTGTTTTTAAGATAATCAAGCTCTTCTTGTGGTGTTTTAAACTTTGAAAAATTTGAAGAATACTCCATAAAAAAATTATATCAAAAATAAAAGACAATCAAAAATAAGTTAAACACAACACCGCATCAAGATTAAAGATTCATATAATGTTCCCTAGATTTTTTTGGCATTTTTTCAATACAATACCTCAAAGAGACCCTTTTCATTTTTGAAGCATATTGATCTAAAAATTTTTCTAAGACTTTTTTATCTTTTTTGTAAACCTCCCTAAGCATCCAACCAATAGCTTTCAAGACAAGCTCCTCTTCATCCCCCATTAAAATATTTGCTAATTTTAAAATATCCTTAAAATCCCCTTCTTTTATAAAAGCCAAAGTTGAGACGACGGCAATTCTCCTATCCCAAAGAATTTTAGACGAAGCCAGCTTATACAAAATACTTCTATCTTTTTTATCTCTTAAAAAATCTCCTAAAATATATGGCGCAGAAGTGTCCACTAAATCCCAATTGTTTATCCCCTTCCTGTTTCTTAAATAAAAATCTACAAAATGTTTTGAGCCATTACTTAGCTCATATTTTAAAACTAAAATTTCCAAAGCTGTGAACCTATACTCGTGGACTTTTGAAAACAACAACTCTTTTAGATCAGAAAGAGAGATATCCTTAAATTCTCTTGCCACCCTCCTTTGATCTAAAACAGGAATACCTAAAAAAACATCTCCGAAACCATACTGCCCTTTTCCAGTTTTAAAAAACATAGCCGAGACGATAGCTCTTTGTTTGTTTTTAAGTTTATTTAATTTTGATTTTATACTTTTTAACATAGTCCATCTTCCATATTATAAAAAAGTAACTCTTCTTTTGAAATTGCTTTTTTAACATCATTGGCTATTTTAAAACTCAAAGAAGCTTCATCAAAAGAAACAAAACGAGAAAAATCTTCCATTTTTAACATTTTAATATAAGAATTTTCAGAAGATGATGATATCTGAAAATTACTACCATCTTTAAAATTAAAGATGACGCCAACAAAAACACCCTGACAGCTCTTTCCGGCTTCAACTAAAACTGGTATATGTTTCTCCTGATGACTGAAAACCAAACCGGCTTTAAAATATGTTTCTGTTTGAGAAGATGTTAAAACCCCATCCTCTTGCCTAAAACCTACATATTGACCCCTTGCAAAACCAGAAGAAAGCAGGTTTATTTTTTTTAAAATATCAACTCTGTTATCAGAATTAAAATTTTTTGGATTTGAAGAAAAAACAGCGTTTATCATTTGTAAAATATGATTTTGAAAAACATCAAAAACTGCCCCTGTTTTATCATAAAATCCCCCTCTTTTTGCCAAAGTGTTTGATTCTAGAAATTTCACTTCGACAGAAACTAGAGAATCTAAAAAGCTTTCAAAACCTAGATTTACTTTGTAATCCAAAATATCATCTATTAACTTTTTGAAAAGATAATGATCAACAAAAAGAATTTTGGCAAATTTTGATTTTTCTGAAATTTGTTTTATTTCTAAAAGAGAATCAAGACTGTCGGCAAAAGGTTTCTCAACTAAAATATGAAAAGTTTTTTTAATATCCAAACTACACAATGATTTTATAATATTTAAATATTCAGATGGTGGAAGTGATAGATAAAAAAAGATTTGAGAATAGGTTGATTTGAGATTTTCTTCTATTTTGGAAAAATCATCTTTAATGTTTGGATCAACTTTAAGATAAACAATTTTTTCTAAAAAAGTTTGAGAATATATATTTTGACTATGAAAAGTTAAGTCTCTAAAATCCTGTGAGGACATTTCTTTTCTACCAAAACACAAAATAGAAAAATCATCACCTGTTTTAAAAATATCAAATAGAGCCGGAAGTATCTTGGACTGTGAAAGATTACCTGTTGCCCCAAAAATGCAGTAAATTTTCATAAGTAAATATTAACAATAAAATACA
>CAYLWA010000010.1:0-3430 GCA_964387335.1 uncultured Candidatus Saccharibacteria bacterium
GAGGCTGACCGAGCCGAGCACGAGGAAAATTTTAGCAAAAATTTATCCGTGCTCTAAAATTATGCTTTGGTGGGATAGGCATCGATATCTTTATATCTATCCTACTCATTTAATATTTGCTTATGGGCCTAGTTGACCGTAACCACTAACTGTTCCAGAATCTGTTGAAAATTTATCTACACCGAGTATGTTTTGTGCGAGGCCTATAATACCCCAAACGGATGTCATTACAAACAGAGCTATAACACCCCAGTATATGATTTCTTTGTTTTTGTTTTTAAGTTCTGGGTTTGAAGCATCTTTGATGAATTTGGCAATACCATAAAAGAAAGCCAAGATCGCAAGACCGAAAGTTATTGGTATAAGATCTTTTATAATATCTTTTATAGAAATGAGAAGCCCTTTTATGCCAGAGAGTGATTCGGCGCTAGATATCTGCGGTAATAAAAGTAAAAATGTTACTAAGCTATAATATTTTTTCATATATTTATTGTGGAAGTGTTGGTTTTGTAATTTTTCCAAATTCAAGCTCATTTGAAGCTAACTGTATTATACCCCAAAGTGAGACAAGTAGAAATATGCCGACCACAGACCATATCATATAACTTTTAGCCATTTTTGTTTCAATAACTTTACCTTGGGCTAAGATAAATTGAGCTATGCCATAGAAAAAGAGTATCATAATAAATCCAGAGAGTATTGGTATTACAATGTCTATAAGTTCTAAGAACATATCAATAAAACCTTGTAGATCTGATGGCACTGCTAAAACAATAGAAGGGAGAAGGAGTATTGATAATAATATTAAAATATTTTTCTTCATTTTAATTTGATAATAATTGTGAAAATGTTCCTTTTATTGCAAGCGATATGCCTTTTGCTCCAAGCAAAATTCCAGCTCCAACCAGTATCCACAAAAATGATTCTCTGATCCTTTTTATTTCATTTGGATTATCAGAATGTCTTATAAAATTAAAACCATTCCAGATTATGGATATAACTATAATGGCTGATCCTATTGGCATTATTAGGTTATCAATAATTAAACTTATAATATCTGAAAGGGATGTTACTCCACCTTTAAGCGGGTTTTGTATGGTGAGATTAAGTGTTCTTGTCTGATCTCTTGAAGCACTTCCTGTCTGCTCTTGTGCGTATCCTATATTTGCAAAGCTAAAAACTACAACAAAGGCTAATAATATTTTTAAGTATAATTTTATTTTCATGGTTTTATTGAATTAATTTGAACTACATTTGGATCGGCAAATGTTTGAATGAATAGGTAGATTATTGTCCAAGCGACAAGCATCACGCCTAGACCATAAACAACATTTAAAAGTATTTTTTTGGCTTTTTCCCTATCGCCACTTGTTGAATCTGGTTTAAGTAGTAGAAAACCTGCATAAGAAACAATAAGTGGACTTAGTATAAAGACATATTTAAACAATCTATTAACTATTCCGTGAAGTAATTTTAAAAGATCTTCAAAAGTGCAACCATCTGCTTCGCAAGGGTATATATCTGATTCCTTAAAAGTTGAAGTTCCTTGCGCAAAAGAAAAAGCAAGAGGTATTAAAAACAGGATTATAAAATAAATAAAAACTTTTTTATTTCGCATTGTTTTCAATTAAATAATTTATATTGTCAGACGCATCGGAAAGAGCTTCAGATATTTTTGATCTCCCTGATGTTATAGATTCTATCATACGACCAAATATAGTATCTATTGCCTTACTATCAACATCATAAAAACCTTTTGACCAAATTGCGCTTTTGTAAAATATCTCTTTGTATGAATCAGTTGTCGGTATATTTGATAGCAAATCTCTTCTTACAGGTGGTAAGTTCGTAATAGTTTCCATAATTTTTAACCTTTCAGCGTCCGTCATTGTATTCATTGCCTGAAATGCAACGGGTATTAGTTTTGAATTTTTAACTATTGCAATTCCATACATCTTAGAAAAGACTCTTTTTTGTTTTGCGTCTCTTATTTGAGGAATGAGTGCTACATCAAAATTTAAATTTGGGTTTTTAGATCTGATTTGTGGTAGCTCTGATGCTTGACCTATATATGTTGCCAAATTTTCAGACAAAAACATATTTATTGATTTTGGAAGAGATCTATTCCAGGAATAAGTAACATCAACAGGGTTTGCAAATTGTGTATAGAAAGTTAGTGCTGATTCTGCACCAGCAGATGGATTGTCACTTGAATTTAGGATTGAGCTTCTAAAACCATAGTCATCTTTTGTGATTATTGAATTACCTGTTTGTATGAGCAGGTTTGTCAAAATTTCTTTGGCGTTTGATACATTTTTCCATTCTCCAAAAGAAATCAGTGTGTCTTTTATGTTTCCAGAAGTATCTTTTTTAACAAATTCTGGTGCTAGCTTTTGAAATTCATCCCAATACAAAGGAGGGTTTGTTTTTAGTTTTGCTGAAAATATGTCCCTATTCCAATACATCACAAGAGGGTCTATCAAAATAGGTATTGCCAAAATACCCTCTTTTGTTAAAAAGAGTTCTGATTCTTCTATGTAAGTATTTTTGAAAGTTCTTTCAGGGTAGCTTTTAAAAGGAATAGTTAGAAGTCTTTTTTGTTGATTTAGGATAAGGTCAATTGGCAAAATCACAAGATCAGGACTTTTTCCGTCTGCTATTGCTTCAGCAAGGGATATGCCAAAATCTTCTGGTTTTTTTTGGATGTAATTTGCGGTTACGTTCTTTTTTGAATCGAAAGAAAATGAACTTAAAAATTGGTTTATTGTATTGGAATTAACTGTCCCCCATATGGTTAGATTTCCAGAAAATTTCTCAGATTGACTTTTTGATGATGCGAAAACTATTATACCAATAAGTATGAAAGCTGAAAAAACTGCAAGTATACCTAATTTAAATTTACTCATAATTTATGAAATATTATACCATAATGATGAGAACCTGCGTCAAATTCTCTTTCTTTTACAAAACCATTTAATTCCAAAAAATGAATAGCTTCACTTTTTTTTAAAACCCTTTTTCTGTCCGGATGTATTTTTGATTCATCTGACCATTCTATTATGATAAGTTTTCCGCTTGGAACAAGTATTCTTTTTACTTCGTTTATAGCATCTTTTTTTTGTTCTATTTGAAATAAAACACTACATAAAAGGCAAATATCTATACTTTTGTCAGCAAGTTTAGTCCCACCTAAAACCTCAACATCACCTTGTATGATCTCAACATTTTTAAGATTTCTTTCCCTTGCTTCTCTTGCAATCTTAGAGAGAAAATCTTTTTGAACATCAATTGCAAAAACTTTTCCTGTATTTGCTAGTGTTTTGGCAATCTCTAGTGTGTAAAATCCAGAACCAGAACCTATATCGGCCACTTTACTACCAACTGGTATTTGCATTTGAAGCACATTTTGTTCGGGATTGGAAAACATAAA
>CAYLWA010000010.1:3530-16940 GCA_964387335.1 uncultured Candidatus Saccharibacteria bacterium
TTTTTTAGATACAAACCATTGACGCGATCAAATCTCCATCTTTTAGTTTCATTATTCTAACCCCTTGTGTTTGTCTTCCTAATACAGGTATTTCTTTTATATCAACTCTTATAACTTGGCTTTTTTGAGACATAGCAACAACCTCACCCTCATCTTTATCAAAAACTTTTGCGCCAATTAAACTTCCTGTTTTTGAAGTTACTTTTGCTGTCTTTATACCACTTCCCCCTCTTTTTTGGATTTTATATTCATCTATATCAGATCTTTTTCCAAATCCATTTGAAGACATAATCATAAGTGTTGGCAAGTTAGCTTCTTTCAAAACAGTTTCAGCACAAACAACAAAATCACCTTTTGATAGTTTTATAGCCCTTACTCCGATAGCCGTTCTACCCATTTCTCTTATATCTGATTCCTTAAAGTGTATAGCTTGACCTTTATTTGAAACAATAATACAAGTATCACCTTTTTTGACAAATGAGGCGCTGACAAGCTCATCGTTTCCTTCAAGTGTGATTGCAATAATTCCAGAACTTCTTACATCGTGGAAACTAGAAGCTGATACTTTTTTTGCGACACCATTTTTTGTAACCATCATTAGTGACACTTCCATACCTTTGACTATTTTTGGCATAGGTAAAATAGATGTTATTTTTTCGTTTTCTGAAAGTGGCAAGAAATTCATAATAGACTTTCCTTTTGTTGCTCTTTTACCCTCTGGTATGTCATACATTTTTGTTTGGTAAACTTTACCTCTGTTACTGAAAAATAGTATGTCGCTGTGTGTTGTAGCTACAAGCAAATGGGTAACAAAATCTTCGTCTTTTGTATCAAGGTCAACAACACCGACACCTCCCCTTTTTTGTTTTCTAAATTCTGAAGGATCTGTCCTTTTTATATATCCACCAGATGTTAAAACCAAAGCGTTTTCTTCATCAGCTATTAGATCTTCTGCATTTAGTATTTGTGCTCCACCTTTTATTATTTTAGTTCTTCTTTCGTCTCCGTATTTTTCTTTTATTTCTCTTGTTTCTGTTTTTATAATTTCTAAAATTTTCTTTGGACTAGAAAGAATATCTTTTAGTGTCTTTATAAGTTCTTGAATAGTTTTCAATTCGTCTTCAATTTTCTTTCTTTCAAGGCCTGCAAGTCTTTGAAGCTTCATTTCAAGTATTGCTGTTGCTTGTATATCTGAAAAACCAAACTCTGCTTTAAGTGCTTTATGTGCTTCTAGGGTGTCTTTTGAAGCCCTGATCAGTTTTATTATTTTATCTATATGATCTAGCGCCTTTTTAAGTCCTAGTAAAATATGCTCTCTTTCAAGCGCTTTTCTTAGATCAAATTCTGTTCTTCTCTTTATAACAACTTTTCTATGAGATATAAATTCTTCAAGAATACTTTTCAGAGACATTGTTTGTGGAACACCATCAACCAAAGCAACTATGTTGAAGTGGAACTTCTCTTCAAGCTGTGTGTGTTTATAAAGTTGATTCAAAACATTTTGTGGATGTCCACCACCTTTTAGATCTATAACTATTCTTATGTCTTTTGTTGAAAGATCTGTAACATTTTTTATACCTTCTATTTTTTTCTCTCTAATCAGATCTGCTATTTTTATAAGAAGATCTGATTTGTTTACTCTGTATGGTATAGAAGTTATAATTATCTGATATTGACCAGCTTTACTTTCTGTTATTTCAGCTTCACCACGAACAACAACACCACCTCTTCCTGTGTTATAAGCGTGAGCTATATCTTTTTGATTGAATGCCAATCCTCCTGTTGGAAAATCAGGCCCTTTTACAAATTTCAATAGATCTTCTGTTGTTAAGTCTTTATTATCGACTAGATTTTCTACCGCGTCACAGATTTCGCTTAGGTTGTGAGGTGGTATGTTTGTTGCCATACCAACTGCAATACCAAGTGTTCCATTTAAAAGAAGATTTGGAACTGTTGCTGGTAAAACAGAAGGTTCTTTTTTTGTTCCATCATAGTTTGGTCTAAAATCAACAGTCTCTTTTTCAATATCCCTTAGCATTTCAGTGCTGATTTTTGCCATTTTTGCTTCTGTGTATCTGTATGCAGCTTGGTTATCACCATCTATTGAACCAAAGTTTCCTTGACCGATTATGAGTGGATACCTCATAACGAAATCTTGAACCATTTTTACCATTGAATCATATACAGCAACATCTCCGTGTGGGTGGTAGTCTCCAATCACTGCACCAACGACTGTCGCTGATTTTCTTGTTTTGGCTGTAAAAGATAGACCCTCTTGGTGCATAGCATAAAGGATTCTTCTGTGAACAGGTTTTAAACCATCTCTTACATCAGGGAGTGCTCTGTCTGTAATAACAGACATTGCGTAGTCAATAAAAGACTTCTCCATTTCTGATTTTATTTCTTGAGAAACTACATTTTGTCTATTATTTTCTAATTTTTCCGGTTCTTTTTTTGACATAACTATTGTATTTTAACAAAAAGGATCGTTTAAGTCTAATTTTCTCCTTGACTTGAATATTTGACAGTTGATGAGAAATTAGTCTTTTTTATATCGTTTATTTGGCTATAAATATCTTTAAAACTGTTTGTGAAAAAAGATGTTATAGACGGCTCGTCTTTAAAAGTTTTTCCGCTGTTTTTTATTTTTTCCATATCAACTGGCAACCAAAATTTTAACCAAATTATAAAGATAAATCCTGTTATAAACAAAGCTAATCCAAAAGAAAAGATTTTTTTCTTTTGTGGTGATGAATTTCTTATTTTTTCTAAATAACTAAAAAACATTTTAATTTTGAGCTTCTAATATGACAACTTCACTGTCTAGATTTTCAATATCTTTCTTTTTAATTGTTAACTTATCAACAGGTTTGGATTTTTCTGATCCACTTTCTTTTATAAATTTGTTTAAAGAATCTTTTTCCCCTATATCAGAAAAATGGCTAGGGATTATTATTTTTGGTTCAAATTGAACTGCTATTTTTTGAGCCGTGGCAGGATCTAGGACACCTTCACCACCTATCGGAACAAACAAAATATCACAACTTTCCGTTGCTTTTTTAGCTTCGGAGTTTAAAGTATCCTCTCCTAGCGCACCAAGAAAGCACAAATTCATACCTTCCATCGAAACTGTGTATATGGTATTTAATGATTCTTTATTATCGTAAAAAGTTTTTGTTTGATATCCTTTTATAAATATTCCGGAAACTTCATATTCTCCTGGTCCAGATATGACGAAACTTTCTTTTTCTCCCCTACTAGTATTTTCAGAGCCGTTATGGTCTATATTGTTTGTTGATATAAGTGTAATATCTGCTCCAAATCTAGAACTTTTATGTTTTGATTCTTTGGATACTGGATTTATTGCTAATGTTATTTCTCCAAAAGAAACTTTAAAAAAACCAACTCCGTGATGTGTAATTATCATAATGATCCTATTATAACAAAGAATTAGAAAAGATGAAATTTTTTAAAATAAAAAATTTAGCGCGTCATCCACGATAGATGACGCGCGCGGATTCTTGCGTGGGCAACGCCAAGAAGTCCGATACTTTCATATTACCAAATAACCAATAAAAAGTAAACCATTAGAGTATCCATTAAGCCCTTGATTTATTAAACTTTTTGTTATATATTTTACATATTATAAATTTTGTCGGTTTGAGCTAAACTTTTACACTAACCTTAAAGTTAATGTAACTGCCTCAGATCGTTATTTTGTTTAATAAAAATGACAGATAATATAAAAAAAGAAGACGGTTTAGAAGTTGAAGAAGTTAAAAATACTTCAAGTTCTGCTGTTATGAATAAAGTTTTCACTGATTCTCTTAACCCACCAGCTATTGATGATATTGTTGAGGGAACAGTTATTGGTATTGATAAAGGTGCTGTTTATATAGATATAAAACCTTTTGGAACAGGCATTATATTTGGTAAAGAATACATAAGTGCAAGAGATATCATTAAGAAAATAAACATTGGTGAGTCTGTTGCGGGTAAAGTTGTTTCCATCTCAACTGAGGATGGTTATTATGAGATATCGCTAAAAGAAGCAAGACAAGCACTGATATGGACGGAAGCTGAAGATGCTATAAGGGATAGTAAAGTGTTTGAACTTTCCGTTGTTGACGCAAACAAGGGGGGTCTGATGCTGTCTTGGCAAGGTATTATAGGATTCTTACCAGCGTCTCAACTTAAAACTGAACATTACCCAAGAGTTTCTGATGGAGACAAAGATAGAATACTTGAAGAATTAAGGAAATTTGTTGGTCAAAAAATGGCAGTTTCAATAATAGGTGTATCACCAAAGGAGGGCAAACTTATTTTCTCTGAAAAGAATTCTACTGAAAAGGTTAAAGAAAATATGACTGAAAAATATGAAGTTGGCAATATTGTTTCAGGTGAAGTTACTGGCATTGTAGATTTTGGTTTGTTTGTAAAAATAGAAGAAGGACTTGAAGGACTTGTCCATATATCAGAAGTTGATTGGGCGCTCGTTGATAATCTAAAAATGCTTTTCAATGTTGGTGAGAAAATAAAAGCAAAAATTATAGAAATCAAAGATGGCAAAATTTCACTTTCAATCAAAGCTCTTAAAGAAAATCCTTGGCAAAGTGCATCTGCTAGATATAAAAAAGATGATATTGTTCCAGCTGTTGTAATAAAATTCAACAAACATGGGGCTTTGGCCTCTATTGAAGAAGGAGTTGCCGGATTAGTTCATATATCAGAATTTGGAAGCGAGGAAAAACTAAGAGAGAAACTTGAACTTGGAAAAAGATATGATTTCAAAATAACTCTATTTGATCCAAAAGAACAAAAGATGACACTTTCTTTTGTCGAGAAAAAATAAATAATTTCTCAAAACAAAAAACTGCCAAATCGGCAGTTTTTTGTTTTGTCATTTTAGCTATTTAAAAAAGTTGCGGATTTTTGAAAACCTTCTTCAACAAAAATAAACATCCCGTCACCTATCTTTTTTGATAACTTTTTTATCTCCTTTAATTCTTCCTCTTTGTAATTTTTCATTATAAAATCTATAGTTTTATCTTCATCTTTTATTTTTTTAACAAGACCTTTGCTTGTTGTTTTAGATATACCAACTCTAACTCGATAAAATTCTTCGGTTTTTAATGCTTTTATTATAGATTCTACCCCTTTGTGTCCACCAGATGATCTGTTAAAAGAAAATTTGGTTTTTAAAAAAGGTAAATCTAAATCGTCGTAGACAACCAATATTTTTTGACTATCTTTTTTTTCAACTTTCATTTTTCTTAAAACGTCACCAGAATTATTCATAAAAGTTTCTGGTAATACAAGAGTTATAGTATTTTTCCCAAAATCTTTTTTAGAAATAGAGGCATTTATGCTTTTATTAAATTCCCATTCTGGAAAATCAAAAGTTTTTGCAAAATTGGTGATTATTATTCTACCTAGATTGTGTTTACTTTTACTATACTGCTCTCCTGGGTTTCCAAGGCCTAAAAATATATATTTCATTGGTTTTTATTGTAAATAGCAAATAAACTTGTGTCAACTGTCTTTTTATAATAAAATATATGCTATGCAAGACGATTCAAGCACAAACCTAACAGATAAAAAGGCTGAAAATAAGGGTTTTTGGGCGACTATTAAGGAAATAGTTATTTTTATTGTAATAGCTTTATGTATAGTTATGCCATTTAGAAAATTTGTGGCTGAACCTTATATTGTCTCTGGAACTTCAATGTTTCCAACTTTTAATACCGGAAATTATCTTATTGTTGATAAGATCTCATATAGATTAAACGATCCAAAGAGGTTTGATGTTGTTGTTTTGGCTTATCCAAATGATACATCAAAGGATTTTTTAAAGAGAGTTATAGGTTTGCCAAATGAGAGAGTAATTATAAGTAAGGGTTCTGTCACCATTATAAACAAAGAAAACCAAAAGGGTTTTAAACTTTCAGAGGAATATGTAAAGTTTCCAAAGGAAGATGATATGAGTTTTACTTTAAATGATGATGAGTATTTTGTTATGGGTGATAACAGAAAAGATAGTTTTGATTCAAGATATTTTGGCCCTGTCCCAAGATTTGATATTTTAGGAAAACCAATCGCTAGATTATTACCAGTTAAAAAAATAGATATAAATCCAGGTTTTTATAATCAACAAACAAATGAATCAGAAAAATAAAATAAAAGAAGTTAAAAATTTTGATTTTAAAAAACTAACTTTAGATGAAGTTGATTCGTCTGGTCATATTGCTTATCATTACGGTTTTACACCCATGTCTGGTTTAAAAGTGGAAAAAGATGATGAGGTAAAGCTTAAAGCTTTAAAACCAACAGTTGCCCAAAGCAAAGAAGATTTACTTGAAAGAATCTCTGTTTTGAGATTTTACGAGCAGTCTGGGTTATCAAAAAGTTCCAATCCTGCAATGTTTTATTTTAAGAAAAGTGGTTCCTCAAAAAATAATGGCGTTTGCGGTTTAGAGATAATAGGCACAAATAAAACATTGGCAGAAGCACTTATTATAAAAACAACTTTTGCTATTCTTGAAGAATACGGACACACAGATTTGATCTTAGAATTAAACTGTGTTGGAGAAAAAGAATCTTTTAGTAAATTTGAAAAAGATCTAAATAATTTTATAAAAAAGAATTGGAATTCTTTTTCAAAGGAAATTAAACAAAAAATTAAATCAAATCACTTATCAATTTTGGATTTCAAAGATAAACTCTCAGATATAGGGTCAATCCCAACCCCTGTTAGTTCCCTATCTGAAAATAGTCGCAATTATTTTACAGAAGTTTTAGAATTTTTAGATAGTTTTTCTATTCCGTATTACATAAATGACTCCCTCATCCCTGATAGAAGTTTTGGTTCAAATCTTGTTTTTAAGGTTTATGAGGTTATAAATACAAAAAAAGGTGAAGAGAGGAAGCTTTTGGCTTTTGGTGGAAGGTATGCATATTTGGCTAAAAAATTGGGCTACAAAAAAGATGTTGCTGGTTTTAATTCAACTATCTTTTATAATAAAAAGACAAATGATAAAAAAATAAATGTTTCTAAGATTAGTAAACCAAAATTTTACATTATACAAATAGGAAATCATGCAAAATTAAAGGTTTTGGATGTTATTGAAAAATTAAGAAAGGAAAAAATCCCAGTCCATCACTCTTTAATGAAAGACAAGATTACAAGTCAGATAAATTACGCAGAATACCTGAAAGTTTCCCATCTTTTAATCATAGGGCAAAAAGAAGCTATTGAGGGTTCTGTAATAGTCAGATCTATCGAGTTAAGAGACCAGTTAAATATTAAGATTGATGACCTTCCAAAGCACTTAAAATCAATTTCTAAAAAATAGTTGAAATAGTTTAAGATATATGCTAGAATTGAATCTAATATGATAAATCTTGAAGTAACAAAAAACGGCACAGAAAATAATGTTTCGCTTATAAGGCGTTTTACAAAAAAAGTTCAAAGCTCTGGTGTTTTACCAAGAGTAAGAGGTATTAGATACGCAACAAGAAAACAATCAAAGTATGTAAAGAAAAAGACAGCTTTAAAACTCCTAACCAAGAGGACAGAGAGGGAGCAAATGATAAGACTTGGTAAACTCAAAGAAACATCAAAGAAATAATAAATGACAGAAAATTTTCAAATTTCTAACTTTACAAAAGGCAAGATAAACTTGCCTTTTGAGATAATAAAAAATAAGATTTTAGGTAAAGGTTATAATTTATCTCTGGTTTTTATTGGTGAAAGAAGATCAAAGAAAATAAATTTTAAATATAGAGAAAAAAATAAGTCAGCAAATGTTTTATCTTTTCCACTTTCAGAGAATGAGGGAGAAATTTTTATAACACCAAAAAGAGCTTTTAGACAGGCCCATCTTTTTGAAATGAAAAAAATTGATTTTATAGGTTTTTTATTTATCCACGGTTTATTGCATTTGAAAGGAATGCAACATGGTAGTAGAATGGAAGAAGCGGAGAAAAAGTTTTTTGTTCAATTTTTCAAAAAAGATAGCAAATAATTTAAACACTCCACTTTTATTTAAATGTTATCTAGAAATATCAAAGTTGGTATAGATATTGGAACATATCAAGTTAAAGTTGTGATATGTGAATCTGTCTATGAAAATAATAAAAAGACATTTAAAATAATTGGAACTGGTTTGTCAGAGTCCAAAGGTCTTCGTCATGGTTATATTATAAATGTTGATGACGTTAAAGAAGCTGTCTTAACAGCAGTCTCTCGTGCTGAAAAAAACAGTGGTGTCAAAGTGACAGAAGCTTTGATCTCAATAGGCGGGGAAAGTTTACAATCCTTTTCTTCTGTCGGACAGAGCATCGTTTCAAGAGCGGATTTGGAAATAACAGAGCTTGATGTAAATAAAGCTATGGAATCCGCTGAAGAAAATATAGATAAAGCTTATATACAAAACAGAAAAATATTACATACAATTCCCCTTTCATATAAAATAGACAACAAAGTAGTTCTTGGTAACAAACCGGCTGGAATGAAAGGTGCAAAACTTGAAGTTAAGTGCCTTTATATAACTTGTATGGAGCAACATTTTGCGGATATTGTTGAGGCGGTTGAAGGTGCAAATATAGACGTTTTGGATGTTCTAGCTTCCCCAATAGTTGCTTCAACTGTTGTATTAACAAAGAGTCAAAAAATTGCTGGATGTGTTTTAGTAAATATTGGTGCAGAAACAATATCAATAGTTGTTTTTGAAGACAATAACCCTATATCACTAGAAGTTTTCCCTATCGGATCATCAGATGTGACAAATGATATTGCTCTTGGACTTAAAATATCCATTGAGGATGCTGAAGGTATAAAGAAGGGTGCCATTACACAGACAAATGTTTCCAAAAAGAAATTAGATGAGATTATACAAGCAAGAGTTTATGATATGTTTGAGATCATTGAATCTCATCTTAAAAAAATCGGTAAAAATGCAATCTTGCCTGCTGGAATATTTATAACAGGAGGTGGTTCAAATATAGCTTCAATAGAAGAGTTGGCAAGGGCTACATTAAAATTACCATCTAGAATTGCTAGTTTAAATCTAAACGACAGAGGAAAAATAATGGATTCGACTTGGTCTGTTGCCTACGGTCTAACAGTTATCGGTCTTTCTGGTCTAGATTCTTCTGATTTTAATCAAAATTTTGGAAAAGGTTTATTTAAAAAATATTTGAAACCTATTTTGTCTTGGTTTAAGCAGTTTTTGCCTTAAATTTTATTCATTATCCCCCACAAATATATGTTGTCAATATATCCAAAACATATTTTGTGATATTATATATTTCATAAGTTTAGAAATGTTTTTAAATTAACTTTTATGCCACAAATCAAACCTGAAGTAGAAGCTTTTGCAAGAATAAAAGTTCTTGGAGTTGGAGGTTCCGGAAAGAACGCTCTTAACCATATGATCAACAACAAAGTTAAAGGTGTTGATTTTATTGCAATAAACACAGATTCTCAAGATCTACATCACTCTTTGGCTAAGAAAAAAATTCACATAGGTAAAAACCTAACAAGAGGTCTTGGAACTGGTATGAATCCAGAGCTTGGAAAGAGGGCTGTTGAGGAGACAAAAGAAGAAATCCAAGAGGCTATAAAAGGTGCTGATATGGTTTTTATTGCGGGTGGTCTTGGTGGTGGAACTGGAACAGGTGCTTCGCCTATAATCGCTCGTATTGCAAAAGAGATGGGAGCTTTGACGGTTGCTGTTGTTACAAAACCATTTTTCTTTGAAGGACAACAGAGAATGAAACTTGCAGACAGTGGACTTGATGAACTTCGCCAAGCTGTTGATGCTATAATCGTTATTCCAAATGATAGATTGCTTTCAACTATAAGCAAAGAAACTACTGCTAAAAATGCTTTTGGTATGTGTGACAACATTTTAAAAGAGGCGGTTGAGGGTATATCTGACCTTATTACAACACCAGGTGTTATAAACATAGATTTTGCTGATATAAAAGCGGTTATGCACAATGCCGGCCCTGCACTTATGGGTATAGGATATGCAACAGGTGAAAAGAGAGCAGAAGATGCCGCTAGAATGGCAATAAACTCCCCTCTTCTTGAAGTTTCTATGAATGGAGCAAAAGGGGTTTTGTTTTCTATTGCGGGTGGAGATGATCTAACAATGTTTGAAATTCAAGACGCCGCAAAAATTATAACAGAATCAGCAGACCCAAACGCTAGAATTATTTTTGGAACAGTAAGGGATGATAAACTAAAAAAAGGTGAAGTTAAAATAACAGTTATCGCTTCAAATTTTCCAGACAATTCTCAAAAGAGAACGATGTTTCCTGTTGAAAATGATGTAAGAGAAATAAAAAGAGAGGTTAAAGAAAGAGAGGAAGATAACAAAATATATAACTCTATTCCTGTAAATGTAAATAAAGAGGAAGTTAAAAAGGAAGATGTTTCTGATGAGGATGACGAGTGGGGCGCTGTTCCAGCTTTCCTTAGGAGAAATAGAGGTAAATAAAAAAATGGGCCCCTTTGCCGAAGCATCGGGGCCTCAAAAGAGGGTTTCTCGTAACTGAAGAACTACTCTTATATAGTATACTTTATAAATAAATTTGTCAAATTTTATGATATATGATCTTGCAATATTAGGTGGTGGTCCAGCAGGTGTATCTGCTGGTGTTTATGCTGCTAGAAAGCAGTTAAAGACGGCTTTTATAACCAAGGATTTTGGTGGTCAAAGCATAGTTTCTGATGAAATCCAAAACTGGATAGGGACTATAAAAATATCAGGGGCAGATCTTTCTAAAAGTTTAGAAAATCATTTAAAATATTATAGTGGAGATTTTGTATCTATTTTTGAAGATCATTATATAAACTTGTTATCTAGACAAGATGATTATTTTGTTATAAAAACTGATAAATCTGAATTTTTAGCAAAAACTGTTTTGATTACAACAGGTTCTCACAGAAGAAAACTTGATGTAAAAGGTGCGGATGTTTTTGAAAATAAAGGTATTACATATTGCGCCTCTTGTGATGGCCCAGTTTTTTCCGGACAGGATGTTGTTGTGATAGGTGGTGGTAACGCCGCCTTTGAATCCTCTGCCCAACTCTTGGCTTATACAAAATCCGTAACTCTTTTAAATAGAAGTGACAAATTTAAAGCTGATGAGGTAACGGTTGAAAAACTTCGTCAAAATCCAAAGATGAATATAATCACAAACGCCAAACTTTTAGAAGTTTTTGGAGATAAGTTTGTTTCTGGCATAAAATATTTAAATTCTTCTTCTGAAATTGTAACTTTAAATGTTTCGGGTATTTTTGTGGAAATAGGGGCACTGCCAACAACTGAATTTGCCAAAGACGTTGTTAAACTCAACGACTATGGTTATGTAGTTGTAGATCCTAAAAACCAAAGAACAGAAACCCTTGGAATCTGGTCTGCTGGGGATTGCACAAATGGACTTTATCATCAAAACAATATTGCTTCAGGAGATGCCATAAAAGCACTAGAAGATATCTATATTCATCTTCATACAAAATAGTTTCACCTATTTTTTAGTAATTATTTATTATCTTCTGGGTCAGAAACTAAATACACCCAGCTAACCCACTTCCCTTCACCTTCCTCTTTTTCTTCTCTGTAAAATACATCTGGGTTTGTTGGCCAGTTTGGTTTTTGTTTTACTTTTTTTCTGTACCATCGTTCCACGGAACCTTTACCCCCTTCTTCTAATTTCCATTCAGTCAAAACTTCCTTTAAAAAATCCTTAAAAGACAAAAATTTACCAACTAAATCTGGGTAGCTCTTCCAACCTTTATTTTTATAAAATTTACTAGGATTATATGGCCACCGATGGTTATTTCGTCTTTCAGCTAAATACCATTCTTGTACATTTTGATCCGGAATTTTTTCAGCTCCTTGCCATGCTTCTCTTACCTGTCTTTCAAAAAGAGGATAATCTGGGTAAGAAATTTCTTCTGCAAATTCTCTTATCTTCTTTAATTTTTTATCACTTATTTTTGTATCTGGTTTAAGCAAACCGCTGATTATAGAACGCCATCTAGGTGAATATTGTATAGCTATTCCCGCATTTTCATTTTCTGAAATAAGTCTATTTTTTTCTTCTTTTGTCATATTATCCAATTTGCCCAGATCAATTCCAGATTCTGCTATTTTTTGTGAATCAAAAACATAACTGACATTTCCTTCCTCGTCACAAATATAAACAATCCTATTTAAACTTTCTATAAAAATCCTATAATACGGTTCCTGCCTTACCGTATTACCCTCCATTTTACTTTCTACAATAGAATAATCATCGTTTATTTTTAACCCGTAATCCTTTTCAAGGATATAAACTAAGACAAACAACCTTTCAAAATGTTTCTTTTCTTTTAGCGGTTTCTCCCCTGTTCTTTTTTTAGAAATCTGACCTTTATCTGTGGGTGTTATGATATTACTTGAAAGATTTTTATACTGTTCAATATTTGTTTTTATACCATCTATGATACCTTTGACTTTATTTATACTATCCAACAAATTTCCAATATTCATTATACTCAACTCTTCACAAACAAAATCCTCAATCTGTGCACCATCTTCTAGTATCCTTTCATCTTTGTTAAAATTAGGATTTTCCTTGTATTCTTTTTGCATCTTGTCGGACAAATCGACAGCTTCTCTTAAAGCATCACCTGCAAAATTTTCTACATTATCAGGTGTCAATGTTTTATTTATGATACTGTCTATATCTTTTGAAAATTCCTCCTTTAAATCATCTAGTGTTTTATGTATTTTTTCTGAACCTTCCATATAGATATATTATACATCAAATTGACTTTTTTGTGGTTTTCGCGTAGCTTTTTAAAAGGAATGATAAAAGCGATAGTTTTTCTTCTTTTTACATTTAATCTATATTCTCAAACCTATATTTTTGTAGAAACATTTTTTAACAATAAAGGTAAAATAGGCGGAGATAACTATAAACATTCAGCGTTCTGGGCACAAAGAAATATTAGCAAAAACACAGGTGTATTTGCTTGGGGTCAGAAGTTTAATGGTGGAGATTCACAAGTCTATGCTGGGCCATTTTTCCAAGTGAAAAATCTACAGTTTGGAAGTGGTTTTGGTTTTCAAAATTGGAATAAAGGTTCAAATAGAAGATTTGCTCATTTTGCTTTTTATGAAAAAGGCAACTTTTCAAATTTTTTTGTTTTAGAGCATAAAGGTGGTGTATTTGTCTTAAACCAGACAAATTATAAAGTTTCAAAAAGATTTGGAATTGGCTCTTTGCTTTATTCTACTTTTGGGTTTGGACCCAGATTTGAGTTTAGACCAGAAAAACATTTTGCCATTTATCTTGCACCTGTTTACAGACAAAAAACAGGTCAAAGCGTGATTTTAGGAATAAGATTTTTTC
>CAYLWA010000011.1:0-16404 GCA_964387335.1 uncultured Candidatus Saccharibacteria bacterium
CTCTATGGCAGGCAAGGTTCCGTTTGCGAGAAAATCAAGCATTGCTCCACCAGCGGTTGAAACAAAAGAAAATCTATCTAAAATATTTAAACTTTGTATTGCCGAAACAGTATCGCCTCCACCTATTAAAACTTCGGCATCAGATAAAGACAGTGTTTCTGCTAGTTTTTCTGTGTTTTCTTTAAAACCTATTTCATAATTTCCAGTTGGTCCATTCCACAATACAAAACTAAAATCTTTTATCATTTTCTGTAAATCCGAAAGAGACTCTTCTCCTATATCAGCAACATAATCCCCTTCGGCAATATTATCTATTTTTTTATTTTCCTTTTCCCCTTTTACATTTAAAACGGTTATATCTTTTGGATAAAGTATTTTAGGATTATTCTCTAAAAGTTTTTTTAAATCAGGATTATCTTCACCAACCAAAGATTTCCCGACAGATAAACCTTTGGCTTTAAAAATATCATTTGAAAGAGCACCTGTTATGTATATCTTGTCAGCAATACCTAAAAATTTTTCTACCAAAGGCATTTTTGTAGAAAATTTTGCTCCACCTAAGATAAAGAGAAATGGATGTTTTGGATTAAAAGCCTTAGATAAGTTTGTAAACTCCTCCATAAAAAGTGGCCCAAAAAAAGTTGGTAAAAATTTACAGACCCCAACAACAGATGCGTGTTTTCGGTGAGAAACAGAAAAGGCGTCATTTACAAACACATCACCAAAAGAAGCTAGTCTTTCTGAAAAACTTGTATCATTATCTTTTTCACCGAAATTCAGTCTTAGATTTTCTAACATAACAATCTCACCATCTTTCATATTTGAAATGACAGAATCTGTGTCTTTATTAAAATAATCTGTTAGAAAAGTTATTCTAAACTTGTTTTGAAGATACAAGGCAACTGGTTTTAAAGTTTTTTCATCACTTTCTATATGAGAAATTATAACAATTTTAGCACCACCTTTTTGAAGAAAATCTATGGTGGAAATAGCTCTTTCTATTCTGTAAAAATCCAAAATCTTACCATCTTTTATAGGAACATTAAAATCACTTCTAAGTAAAACTCTTTTACCTTTTAAATCTTTAATATCTTTTAATTCTTTCATATTTTATAAAATATTTTTTATAATACCAGAAAAAAGATTTGCATCTAAACTTGCTCTGCCAACTAGAAAACCGTCAATATTTCCAATTTTGAAAATATCTGATGCGTTTGTATCATCAACAGCTCCACCATATAACACTTTAATATTTTCAGACAGACTACCAAAAATTTCCTTCAAGCATTTTTTAACCCATAGATACATTTCAAAGACATCTTCCGGCTTCATTGCCTGACTTGCACCAATAGCCCAAACCGGCTCATAAGCAACAACACAATCTAAGACTTGACCTTTTGAGACACCGGAAAAAGCTGTTTTTATTTGATTTTTTATTGTTTCTAGATAATTTCCATTTTCATCTCTAACTTCTTCACCAATACAAACAATAGGAACAATGCCATTATTCAAACAATTTTTAACCTTTTTGTTTATCAAAATATCACTCTCCCCCATCTTCCTCCTCTCTGAATGACCAATAATTGAATGTGACACTTTAAATGGCTTTATATGCAAAACAGAAGTCTCCCCAGTGTAAGAACCTTTTTCTTCGGAAGAAATATTTTGAACACCTAGTTTATAATTTTTTGAAATTCCTTTTGTCAAAGAACTTAAAAAAACCGGATTAACACAAAAAACAACTTCGGTATTTTTAACTGATAAAGTCTTTTTTTTAATATCACCAATAAGTTTTTTTGCTTCTTTTTCTGAAAAAATATTCATCTTCCAGTTAGCAACAATCATTTTGTTTTTCTTTGTAATTTTCATACAAAAAATTATATCACTTCCGAATATATTAAAAAAGCCACACCTAAATACAGTGTGACAACTTTCGACGAACACACCAACAAAAAGAAGGGTAAGTAAAATATTGGAGACTATTTGACCTTACATACCCGATTTTACCTCCACCTCTCGCAAGAAACATACTGTCATCAAAGGTAGAGAAAATGTATTATAGAGAGTATATCTTAGTTAAACAAAGACAACTTTCCTGTAAATTCTTTTAGTTCTGCACTGTTTCCAAACATACATATCCCCCAATATTCAAGCTCATCCTCAGGAGTATTTTTTGTTCTATATAGTTGATCAGTGGATGTACCAATGGTCATAGTACTTGTAAAATCAGTAAATAAAATACTTCTTCGAGTCGCTTCGTTTCTTATTTTTCTTATCTGATTAGAATTTTCTCCTTTTAATACAATAAAGGGGAAATGAGATATTTTTGGATGAATTCCCCCTCCTTTATCAACATATTCAAGAAAATTCATTTCCTTCTCTTTTCCAAATCCTCCTGCAAGACCAGCCGTCATATGACCAAGTGCATTCATAAGCTTTCCAGTTTCAATTTTCTTATTTAAAACAGCAACAAATTTTTTTGAATTTTCGTCTGGTAACATATGCGTAATTATTATTTTTATACAGCAAAACCAATTAAAAAGCAAATTATCTAACTTCTTCCCAAGAAACAACTTGATACTGGTCGGATGTTAGAGGAAAACTTGGTGGTGGACCATACAAAAGATTAGCATCATATATAATATTTCTGGTTTCGTAACCAGTATTGTCCGTATAAGCAAAACCATACCTTAGGTTAGACGCTATCATTCCATAAAGTGTAATTGTGCTCCTTGTGTTATGAGGATTACATTGTTGAGCATAATAATACCTCCCAACCCTACCATTTTGAGCAATTAAAGCTCCATCTATCCTCAAATCATCTTCTGAAATCATACCTACATTTATATTACCTTGAGCAATTAGAGCCAAAACATCGCTTCCGTCATAATTTGTATATAAAATATCATTATTTACAGTTATACTTGTTCTTGTGCTTGGAGAATCTGGAAACTTACCAGATACAATAGTCAATCTTGCGGTATTTATCTGACCATTAACCCAAACATTATCTTCAAGGAAAATAACTCCGTCTGCTGGAAAACTGTAAGTTCCCAAAAGTGTTTGTGCTGAATTTCCACTTCTAATACTCCACACACCCCAACCAGACTGACCAATATCACTATTGTTTATACAAGAAGTTGAAACGTTTGCCATTTGATTTACTTTATATAGATCATAAGTATCATTTGTTTTCAAAACTATATGATAACCCAAAGCCCCAGAAGCACTATAATAATGACCGTTTGCTTGAGATTTTGTTTTAATAGAAGAGAGATCGCTTGTTATTCCAACAAAATCAACAGACGGGACAGGAAAAGCTCTTCCAGCTTCGAAAACATCGCTCCTATTTGTTACAGGATTTGAAGGGGCTTCAAGTGACCTAAAAGAATCATTAACACCAGTTGAAGGTGGAATATTTCTGTGTGTATGAACTCCGAATTCAACATTACCACTATGATCAGGATCATCATAACTTGATTTGGCAGAAGATATAAGGTTATGTGCCAAACCATCAAACCTTATCCCTCCATTTGAATGAATTGGCCCAAAAACCTCTGTTCCTTCACCAAAACGCATATTATCATTTGAAACAACAGAATATTTTGCAAAAGAAGGTATAGCCAGTTTTACTTTAACAGCTCTTGAAACAGAGGGATCCTCCAAAAGAGTGCTACTTGAAGTAACTGTAACCAAAGTCAAACCACTTGCGGGAGGAATTATACTTAAAGCAAAACTACCTATTTGATTGCCGTCTTTATCATAAAAAGGGTGAATGTATGGGCCAGTTGTAGTGGCGCCATCTGTAAAATCATTTGGCGAGTGGGCAAGGTGCCATCTATAATAATCAACACCTGCTTCAGCTATTTGAAGAGATTGCTCCCTTAACACAGCCAACCGAGAAGCTTTTATATTTACGCCAGCCCAAGAAACTAAACCACCTAAAATAACAACGGAAATAGAACCAAAAACCAAAGCTTGTATTAAAATATAACCTTTTTTAAAACGATTCATATAGTTAAAAATTGTCTTTTAGATTTCTAACATTTACTTTAGTTTCAACTTTAAATGAGGTTGGAGATTTATTAGAATCTTTATCAATTATAACATACATCTTGACCATCCTTATTTCATTTATATTAACAGGTTGACTAAGAGGTGATGAAGTTCCAGCGTAATAAGCCGAATAATACTCAAAAATAGGAGTTGTTGAAGAATTTGTAATATTGGAAATCGCAGTTGTGATTTTTTCATTACCACTGTTATAAACCAAGGGACTTCCAGAAGGAGAAAGTTCCCCTCTCATTAGTTTATTACCAGAAGTATAATACCTAACTCTCTCTTTTAGGCCATCATTATTTACATCACTATAAAATGTAATAGCTGTGCTACTAGCAAGAGCTATTGGATAAGCACCGAGTGAAGAAGTTGAGGCTTCCCTTAACTCTTTGGCAAAATATTTTGAGATATGCCTTGCATCAAATTGTGAAAGCATACTACTTTGAGCAGAAAAGTTTAGAGAAAATAAATCATACTGAAAAGAACCAACAACATAAGCAATCAAAGATAATATTGATATTGAAATTACAAGCTCTGCTAATGTAAATCCTTTATTTTTCATATTATTCTGGCATTAAAATTATTTCTTGTGATTTCCAAGGGCTACTTATTGAAACATTTACTTCCTGTGGAGTGTATCCTGACTTTGATAGTTTTAATTTGTATGTTCCAGAAGAAAGACCATTGAAAAACATTTGTCCTGGTGGAGTACAAGAGTTATTGAAAGTAAACGCAACATTTGAAACATTTGGAGAAAAATTGGTATCTTCGGTACTTAAAAATATTTTATAACGCAAAAACCTCTTGTTATCATTACTTGAATGAATATTTCTATTTGACGCTGTATAAAAAGTTCCAGAAGTGCCATCAGGGCCGGTAAAATTCCAAGTAGCCCCATCGGAATTTGTTGCTATTTGAAATTTAACAGAGTTATCACCTGTTGAAGTGGCCTGGTCAAGTGGACTCCAAATGATGTCTTTAAAATTTGAAAAACCTCCTGTATCAAAACTTGAAGATATTAAATAGCCACCGCTTTCATAATTACCAAAAACTGAATCCAACTTTAAATCACCTACTGGACTGGAAGTTTCAATATTTCCATCAGAAGAAAAATATTTCGAAGGATTTGTCGATGTTGCTTGTCCAGAACCCAAAGACCAATCACTTTGACCCAGAAAACCTTTTCCTGTAAGACCTGTATATAAAACATCATCATTTAATAGAAGTTCAGCATTAACATCTGAAAGTGGCAATAAAGTTACAGCATCTTTAACTATCACAAGTAAAGAATTTGGATTTTTAGGAACAACAATTAAATCAACATCTTTTGTCTCTCCCGGATAGACATTTATAGGTAGCAAAGTATTCGTACCAGCCAGATCATAGAGACTGTCTATAAGAGAAATATTATATGTATCCCACTCAACAGATGGCAATGTTAAAAGTCCAGAACCATTTGTCACTTTATTTTGATCATATTTATAAATTACAGGACTATCACCTATTGTTTTAGAACCTTTCATATTAAAATCAATACTTGAAACACTAGAACAACTAGGATCTTTTGATGAAAAATTAACAGTCGACAGTCTGTCTATAATCAAACTCTGTGTTGTGACCTGTTGCAACAAAACAGTAGCATTTGGTTTTGTTGGATTTGGATTGGAAACTGTTGAAGACGCTGTTGTATCTGTCGTAAAACCAGATTTTGTTGCTGATATCTGATAACCACCACTATCAGGAGGAACATCGACAACCGCCAAAACACCACTATTGTTTGTTACATCATCTATTGACACAGGAGGTATCAGATTATTGTTTTCTATGTGTATATCTGCTCCAGAAACTGGATTACCACTACTATCAAAAACCTTAACAAACAAAGCCCCATTAGTTGAAGCTGTTTCTAAATTTTTAGGTGAAACTCTGCCAGAGAGAATTATTGGTTTAAAACTTTTACAAAATTGACAATCAACTCTGACTTCTACAATTTTAGAATCAGCAGGAGAAATATCATTTGGATTCCCGCCCAAAGTTCCATCAAAAGGATCGTCATAATTTCTAATCGTGGTGGTAATATCAAAAATCTGACCATCTCTTGTTACTTGATCTTCGTGATTTAAAACACCGTTTGGAATACCTGAAACCGTTCCAACGCTTGAATAAGGCATATTTCTAATAATTTCAAACCTTTCATTTGCCAAATCAACAGCGACAATCTTGAAACGACTAACCGAAACAACATCATAGACCGCCTTATAGGCATTGTAAACACCAATGATAATGACAAGGAAAACAGCAACAGCAACCACTAATTCTGCCAGAGTGAAACCTTTTTTTAAATATGATTTGTTATTCATACTTTAAATTGCATCAACCAAAGAATATGTTGGTGCAAGCATTGATATAGCAAAAGCACCGACAGCAACTCCAATAAATATCATAAGTATTGGTTCTATTATAGAAGAAAGATCTTTTGTTTTTTGGTCAACTTCTTCTTCATAAAAATTAGCTATTCCAGAAAGCATTTCACCCATTTTACCAGTTTCCTCTCCAACAGATATCATTTCTCCAACAAAAATAGGATATAAATGTGAATTGTCTGTAAAAACAGTTGATATTGGTTCGCCTTTCTCTATAACTTTTTGAGCTTTTTCCAAAACATCTTTATAATAGCTATTTTGAATCACATCTTTTGTAACAGAAATGGCCACAACAATATCAACACCAGATGAAACCAAAGAAGACAGGGTTCTGGCTGTTCTTGCTGAATTTATTTGTTTAACCATTTCTTTTATCAGAGGAAAATGTAACAAGAGCCAATCCAAAAACCTCATACCTTTAACTGTTTTAAGAGCTTTTACAACAGAAAAACCTAAAATAGCTAAAGCAATTACTATATAAAGAATATAACCTTTTAAGATATTGCTGATTGCTATAATGATTCTAGTTGAAAGTGGTAATTTGATACCAAGACCAATAAAGGTGGATGTCAAAGTTGGCACCATATATATCATCATCAAAATACCGATAACAAACATTAGACTAAATATAACTGCTGGGTACATCATAGCCCCTCTGACTTTCTTTGTTAGTTGATAGTTTTTTTCCATTTGACTACCAACATTTTTCAGAGATGAAACCAAATTACCAGACTCTTCTCCTGCCCTCACCATAGAAACAAACAAAAACGAGAAAATATCAGGAAAATCTTTCATTGAATCAGATAAAGTTCTACCCTTACCAATCTCATCTTGTAAGTGAACAATAACCTCTTTTAACTTACCCTTTGCTTGTCTTTCCATTATGGACAAAGCTTTTGTGATAGGAAGCCCTGCTTCAATCATAGAACCAAGATTTTTAGCAAACATTATCTTGTCGTGATTTTTTACCTTTGAAAAAAGAGAAATGTTGGAAAATAATGATGTTTTATCAGAAGAATCAACCTCTTCAACAGAAACGACGGTTTTATCAGCCGATTTTAATTCTCGGTAAACAGCAAACTTATCAGAAACATCCATTTGCCCTTCAAATGATTTTCCCTCTTTATCTAATGCTTTGTATTTAAAAATTGACATATTTTTTATTCAGACGCTGCACTTAACACTTCTTCTATTGTTGTTGCACCTGTTACAGCTTGAAATATTCCGTCTTCTAACATAGTAAGCATACCCTCTCTCTCTGCTTGTTTTTGAATATCATCAGAAGTCCCCCCTTTTATAATAATATCTTTGATTGCCGGTGTAACTTTTAAAACTTCATGAATACCAATCCTGCCAGAATACCCATCAGCATCTCGTACACCTTTTTTAGGTCTATAAAAAGAAACTTTATCCCAATTATCACCTTTGGAAATGATTTTCTCATCCCTTAGAGCTTTAAGAATCTTGTCCAAATCAACTGACTTGCCTAAAACTTCAAGCTCATCTTTTGTTAAAAAATATTTCTCTTTATTTGTATTTGTTAATCTTCTTATAAGCCTTTGAGCAATTATAATATTTACCGTTGAAACAATAAGAAAAGGTTCAACTTTCATATCTATAAACCTTGGTATAGCGCCTGCCGCTGAGTTTGTGTGCAGAGTTGAAAGAACAACGTGACCAGTTAAAGCGGCATTAACGGCTAAAGACGCTGTTTCATTATCACGAATCTCTCCAACCATAATAATATCTGGATCTTGCCTAACAAGAGTTCTAAGACCTGTGGCGAAAGTAAAACCAATCTCTGGTTTAACTTGTGTTTGGTTAATTCGCTTCATTTGATACTCAACGGGATCTTCTATGGTGGAAATGTTGACGTCGGGAGTATTTAAAATATCCAAAACAGTGTAAAGAGTTGTAGTTTTACCAGATCCTGTTGGCCCAGTTGTAAGGATCATACCAGTACTTGATTTTAAAGCCTTGTGAATCCTATCAAGACCTTCACCATGAAACCCTAAATATTCCAAAGTAAAACCAGAGACAGTTTCTCTCAAAAGACGCATAACAGTTTTTTCTCCATAATAAGTTGGTAAAGTTGAAACACGAAAAGAAACCTTTTCCCCATCCATATCGATTTTAAATCTACCGTCTTGTGGAAGTCTCTTTTCATCAAGTTTTAAACTGGAAAGAACTTTTATACGAGCAGTTATAGAAGAAGCGACATTTTTTGGTAAAACCATAGCATCATGAAGAAGGCCGTCTATCCTATATCTAACCAAAAGCTCATTCTCCATTGGTTCTATATGAATATCCGACGCGTTTTGGATAATAGCGTGTTTAAGTAATGTATCCACTATTCTAACAACTGGAACATCGTCCGCTAATTTCTTTAAATCACCCACCGATATTGACTCATCACCTGTTGCGTCAGGAATATTTTTTATATTAGCAACATCTTGTTTTATCAGGTCTCCAAATTCGGCTTTTAGACTTTTTTGGTATTGAAGAAGGGCTGATTTTATGGAATCGTTGTTTGTAAGTCTCGGTAAAATCTTTAAACCGACTTTCTTTTTAACAAAATCTATAGCTGTCAAATCTTCAGTATCAAGCATTGCCACCTCCAAATTGTCTTTATTTTTTTTAAAAGCAATAATATTATGGTTTCTGGCAATCGGTTCTGGAATCAAAGACAAAACCTCAAAAGGAAGTTTTTCACCTTTAAGATCAACAAAAGGAATACCTAGCATATATGCTTGCATTCTACGAAAATCATCTTCTGTTATTTTGCCATTTTTTATAAGTATTTTTCCAATACTTTCACCAGTTTTTTCTGATTCTTTAACAGCCGAAGAAATATCGGCCTTGGAAACTAGCCCAAAATCCTCTATTATCTTTTTTAATTGTGTTTCTTCAATGTGCATAAGAAATTATTTGTATTTATTATATCAAAAATAAGAAATTCAAACCTAAAAAACTGTGCACAAACAATAAAATCCATACAATACACAATCAATAAGTCAAGTGATAATTTGCTTAAAAAATGTTAATATCATAACCATCCTGAATGGAATTTTTGAAGACTTTACTGAATTTAAAATTTAATTAAATTCTATTTACAGAAAACTACAAGACGGAAAGAGACAAAATGGCCTTAAAAACCTAAAAAATAGGGGGTCACGAGTATCTATCCTGACAAATACGGCAAAACTGCTATATAAAAGCATCTACATTTTGCCAAAACTTTTATCTGGTTCAACAATCATAGCAGTTTTGATTTTTCCTATCATAGCTTATGCTGGTATATTTTCTTTTTTCAACTCTGTTTTTAAAGATGACAATAAAGAAAATATAATTAAAAACTCCCAAAATATAGAGCTACTACAAGGAAATACTTCACCTATCACCGGCCCAACAGGTGGTGGAGATATACTAATAGTCAATAATTCTGCTTTGTTACCAGAAAATTCCGGCTTTGCACAAAGCGAAAATCACGCAAATGATCAGATAAGCATCTATGTAGTAAGAGAGGGTGATACCCTATCAACAATAGCTAAGATGTTTAATGTCTCTATAAATACTATAATTTGGTCAAATGACAATATTAAAAACGGAAAAGTAAAACCTGGTGAGAGTTTAGTTATTTTACCAATATCTGGAATACAACACACTGTTAAATCAGGTGACAGTATAGAGTCCATAGCCAGAAACTACAAAGCTGATATAGATGAAATATATTCTTATAACCAATTAAATAAAAATAGTAAACTATCAGCGGGAGATATTGTCATTGTTCCTGACGGAGAGATAACGACTAAAAAAGAGTTGACTCCTAAAAAAGCAGGTTCTTCCGGAAAATCAAGAAATGTAAGGGATTATACAAGTGCCCCAGATTATACAGGATATTACGCAAGACCACTTACAGGTGGTATAAAAACACAAGGTATTCACGGATACAACGGTGTCGATATTGCCTCAACTTTTGGAACAAACATTTTGGCCTCTGCTGATGGGACAGTTATAGTTTCAAAATCTTCTGGTTGGAATGGTGGATATGGCTCTTATATTGTAATCAAGCATTCAAACGGAACTCAAACACTTTACGCCCACCTCTCTGGCGTTGCTGTTTCAGTTGGCGATGAAGTAACACAAGGTCAAGTTATTGGTTATATGGGATCAACAGGTAAATCAACTGGAACTCACCTACACTTTGAGATCCGTGGTGCCAAAAACCCATTTTAAAATTACGCTATTTTTTAAAAATCTTGCTTTCTTCTGTATTGTAAGGCTTCCATTATATGACCCATCTTTATGACAGAACTTTGGTCTAAATCAGCAATGGTTCTAGATATTTTTAATAATTTATAATAACTTCTTGTTGAGAGTCCGAATTTTAAAACAGCGTCTTTTAAAACCTTTTGACATCCATCATCCAACTTAAAATTTTGTAAATCTTTTGTTTTTAAGTCTTTATTTAAAGACACACCAAAAACCTCTTTTCTCTTTAACTGCTCCTGTCTTGCTTTTAATACTTTTTCTTTTATTTTGTAACTACTTTCTGACAAGGATTTGTCTATAATTTTATCAAAACCAATACTGGAAACTTCCACCCAAAGATCTATCCTATCAACTATTGGCCCAGAAAGTTTTCTTCTGTATTTTTCAATAGAGATAGCCGAGCACTTACAATCTTTACCTGAAACTCCATAAAAACCACAAGGACAAGGATTCATAGCACCGATTAAAAGGAAATTTGCCGGAAAAATACTACTACCTTTTGCTCTAGAAATTCTGATTTTCCCTTCTTCCAAGGGCTCCCTTAAAGCTTCAAGGGCTTTTAGATCAAACTCCGGCATTTCATCTAAAAATAAAACTCCTTTGTGAGATAAGGTTACTTCGCCTGGCCTTACACTACTACCACCTCCAACGATTGATACATAAGATGAGCTATGATGAGGGTTCCTAAAAGGTGGTCGTGAAATAATTCCAGAATGAAGACCTTCATAAACAGAATAAATTGAAGTAACTTCAAAAACATCTTCCTCTGAAAGATCTGGTAAAATACTCAAAACAGATCTAGCAAGCATTGTCTTCCCTGTCCCAGGTGGGCCATATAAAACTATATTATGCCCTCCCGCACAAGCAATCTGCAAAGCTCTTTTGGCAACCTCTTGACCTTTTATAAAAGAAAAATCATTTTCATTATCTTCATCATTTTGTTGTTTTTTTAAATTTAGATCTTTTGAAGAGGCTTTTAAAATTTTCTTACTCGGGACTACAAACTCTTTTGGATCAACTTCGGTCTTTTTATTTTTTTTAATATTTAAATGAGCCACGACATCAAACAAAGATTCCACTGGAAAGATATCTATTCCAGAAATCAAAGACGCTTCTTCTAAATTATCTTTTGGAATATAAACTTCTTTAAAACCACTTTTTTTGGCAAATGAGACTATCGGCAAAACACCTTTAACTTTACAAACTTTGCCATCCAAAGAAAGCTCCCCTATAAATAACCTATCTTTAGCGTCAAACTCAATATCCCCTGTGGCAAGAAGGTATCCCAAAGCTATCGGCAAATCAAAAAGTGGCCCATCTTTTTTAATATCAGCAGGGGCAAGTGAGACAATAATTTTTTGATTTTTAACTTTTGGAGATTTAAATCCTGTATTTTTAATAGCAGAAGAAACTCTGTCTTTTGCCTCATCAACCGCCTTGGAAGCCAATCCAACAATAGAAAAAGAATGCAGACCTTTTGAAAGATCGGTCTCAACAGAAACCAGCGATGCCTTTAAAAGATCTACTTGTGCGCTATATAATTTTGAAAACATTATTGCGAAATCTACGCCATATGCTTTTTGCAAGTTTGAGCATAGACAATAACAGATAACCTATCATCTTCTATTTTTTGACCACAAACCCTACAAATACCGTATTTTCCATCTTCAAGATCTTTTAATGATTGGTTTATTTCCAAAAGTTCCCCTTCCAAAGAATCAGTAGTTAAAACATTTTCTTGAAAACCTTCTATCGCTTCAGCAACATCTGATTCATCCGCTTGATCTATGTTTAATTCAGGTTCAATAGGATCAAAATCACCGGAAATATTGGGATTTTTCTTTGCAACATTTGCGAGCATAGACAAAACCCTACTTTTTTCTTTTAGAAGTCTCTCTTTTATATTATCTGTATTCATAGATTAAATTATACTCCTAAAACAGTGCAATGCAAGCTTATCTAACCAACTTAGAATTTATGTATTTATCTTTGAGAATCATAAAAGATTCTTCATCTGGAGCAATAATTAAAATACTTTTATCTATGAAACCATAGACAACCAAAGTCTTATTTTCAATATTTTTGACAACACGCAAGTCGTTATTTTTGAAAACTTCATCTTTAAAAGAATAGGAATTTATATCAGGATTATATAGAGAAGATAAATCTTTTTTCATTAAATTTTCCCATCTTATCATTGATGCATAAACCCTATTGTAATCTTCAAAATTTAAAGCAATAAAGACTTTATTTGAGCCAAAATACAAAACACCAACCATATAATCGTTTACAAGTCTTGATATCTCGTTTGGCATAGTTGGAAATAAAGCTTTAAAGAAACTTTGACCTGTAAGAAATTGGTTATTGTTTAGAAATCTAATAAATAGAACTGATAAATCTTTATCTTTAAATGAAGATTCTTCGGATTTTATTACACCCACAATGTCCTCTTGTTTTAAATTTGCTAAATTTACACTTTTTAATTTACTGTAACTTATAACACTAGTAACTTTTGATATTTTTTCCTCGTTTGGTTTGTTTCTATAAATAAAGACGAAAGTAAAAATACCGAGCAAAATAAGTACACCAGAAATCAAAAAAGCTAAAGAGTTTTTGTTTATAACATTAACTCTTGGAGCAAAAAAATCTTTTTCCGAAACAAAATTTGGATTAGATTCTTTTTTTACTATTTCTTTTTCCTGCTGTTTTACTTCAGCTGTTACAATAGAGACAACTGACTCATTTTTTTTATTTACAACCTCTTCCAAATCCCCCTTAAAAGTTCTCAATGTTTTCAAACTAGGATCATAAGACGGCATTTTCTCTTTTTTTGCAGGAGAAAGACCTTCTTCATTTAGAAAAACAGGTTGTGGATTTTCTTTTTTATTATTCTGCGGTGGCATTTATTTATTTTTGAAAAAATTAGGATCTGCTGATTTTATTGATAGCTTATATCTACCTCTTTCATCTATATCTTTTATTATAACAGGAACAGTCTGTCCAACCTTCAAAAACTTATCTACAGATTCAGAAAAGCCGTCATTTATTTCTGATATATGTATTAAACCTTCTGCATTTGGAGACATTTGAGCAAAAGCACCAAAATCAACTATCTTAGTTATAGTAACTGTTAGTTTGTCGCCAACCTCATACCTTTTAGTCATAGACTCAATAGTGGAGATAGCCTCAGCAACACCCGCTTTTGGGCCAGTAACATAAACCAAACCGTCATCCTCTATAGTAATATTTGTATCAGTTTTTTTACGAATAGCATTTACAGTCTTACCAGATGGGCCTATAACAAGACCTATCTGGTCAGTCTTTATTTGTATTTTATCAATAACAGGCGCATAACTTGATAAATTCTCTCTAGGTTTTGATATTTCAGATTCAATAACATCAAGTATTTTAATTCTGGCTATTTTTGCCCTATCAAGTGCTTCTTTGAGTACGGATAATCTGATACCGGAAACTTTGATGTCCATTTGTATAGCAGTTATTCCATCTCTAGTTCCAGCTACTTTAAAATCCATATCCCCATGATGATCTTCTGGCCCAGCAATATCGGTTAATACAACAAAATTGTCCTTATTTTCCATAAGACCAATTGATATACCAGCAACAGGTTTTTCAATTGGCACTCCCCCATCCATTAAAGCCAAAGTCGAAGCGCAAACAGAAGCCATAGATGTTGAACCATTTGATGCCATAGATTCCGCAACAATCCTGATTGTATAAGGAAAAACATCTTCAGACGGTATGACCGACGACAAAGCTTTTTCTGCCAGAGCGCCGTGACCTATCATACGCCTATTTAACCCCCCGAACCTTCCAACTTCACCAACAGAATACGGAGGAAAGTTATAATGAAGCATAAACCTTTTTTTCTCTGAAACCTCCATACCATCAACAACTTGTGCATCTTCCCTGCCACCTAAAGTTAGAACTGATAAAATATGTGTTCCTCCTCTATAAAAAATTCCACTACCATGTAAACTTTCAGAAACTTTTCCAGCTTGAGCGAAAAGTGGCCTTATATCATCAACACCTCTACCATCAAATCTTTTCTTTTTATTTATAGCCATATCATGAACAAACTCATCTATTTTTTCCTCTAAAAATTGATCCTTTAATGAGACCTCATCATCTTTTAGATTGCCATTTTTAACAGCAGTTTGACATAAAGAAGCCCATAAATCTTTCAGTTTTTTCAAAGATTCTTTCCCTGATGATTTAAAATCATTCTCTTTTGTAAATAAAATATCTTCAAGATTATTTTTAATATTTTCATTAAATAGAGAAATCATACTGGAACTGAATTCTGGTTTTGGTATTAAAATCTTTTCAACTCCAATTTTTTTAATTATTTTTTTCTGAAAATCATCTAAAACAGTTAAAAACTCTGATGTTTTAGCCATTAAATCAAAAGTTTCTTCTTCATTTGACTCTTTTGACCACATTTCAATCATATTTAAACTGTTAGAATTTCCACAAACTAGTAACTCCAAAAGACAAGACTCCCTTTCCGCATAACTAGGATTGAAAACAGTCTGACCATCTTTGTTTTTAATAACCCTTATGGCTGATATTGGGCCAGAAAAAGGTATTTTGGAAACAGAAATAGCAAGTGAAGCCCCTAAAACTCCTAAAAAATCTGAATCATAATCTCCAAGAGAAATAACAGTTGCTACTACTTGGATATCATTTCTAATCCATTTATCAAAAAGAGGTCGTATTGTTCTATCAATTATTCTACCAGAAAGCACAGCTTGATCTGTCGGTCTCCCCTCTCTTTTTTGAAACTGGGATCCAATAATCCTACCAACAGCATATGATTTTTCTTCAAATTCAACACTAAGTGGTAAAAAATCTACACCACCTCTTACTTCCTCTGATATTACCACAGTAACCAAAACTTTGGTGTTTCCAATTGAAACCGTTACGCTACCACTGGTTTGACTAGTTAGATCATTAAATTCAACTAATAGTTTTTTACCAAAAAAATCCAGTTCAAATATTTCTTTTTTCATATAAATATTTTACACCAAAAAAAGAGAAAAAAGAAAATATAAAGGCTTTATTTATTTCTTCTTTGTGGTTTATAGTTTATAAGATATTTTTCTGGACTCTGATCTAAATCCAAAAACTCATCAGCACTTTCTATAAGTTTTGTAGATGATGATTTGCCAAAAGAGATAACTTCAACTTGGCAACCTTCATTTGTTCTTAAATATTCAACAAGTGGCACAAAATCACCATCTCCTGATATCAAAATTACAGCGTCTAGTTTTGGAGCTAATTTTATGGCATCAACAGCCAAACCAACATCCCAATCGGCTTTTTTTGCTCCACCAGCAAAAATTTGAAGATTTTTGGTTTTAGTCTCTATTCCAACCTTTGTTAAGGCCTCAAAAAAATTTTGCTCGTCACCAGATTCTGTGGTTATAACATAAGCAATAGCTCTAATAAGAGAACGCCCAGATAAACCATCTTTAACAACTTGTCCAAAGTTCACCTTGCAACTATATAAATTTTTTGCTGAATGATATAGATTTTGAGTATCTATAAAAATACCAACTCTTTGATTTTTATGTTTAATAACTGACATATGTAGATTATATTATAGTATATATAATAATAAAATGAAAGT
>CAYLWA010000012.1:0-2109 GCA_964387335.1 uncultured Candidatus Saccharibacteria bacterium
TTAAATAAAATGCAAAAAGAAATTTCAATAGAAACATCAGATGGTTATAAAATATATGGTTCACTTACTTTTTCTTATGAAAAATCGGATAAGTTGGTTATATTTGTTCACGGATTTACTTCACACAAAGATGAGCATATTTTTTTCAATGGAGCAAAATTTTTTAATGAAAATGGCTATGATTCTTTTAGGTTTGACCTTTATTCTCTGTGTGAAGGAGCTAGACATTTTACAGATACATCAATATCAATTCACGGAAAAGATATAAATTTTGTAAAAAATTATTTTAAGGATAAATATAAAGATATCTATATAATCGGCCATAGTTATGGAGGAACATCTTTGCTGTTTGCGGATACAAAGAATGTTAATTGTTTTATTTTTTGGGACGCTTCTTATATAAACCAAAATTATAATCCAGAAGATCTTGTATTTAATAAAGATCTAAATGTATATATTTTAAAAGATAGGATAGACTATATTGTCTCAAATAAATTTATCGAAGAGCTGAAGAATTTTCCAGATTGTAGTTTGCTTATTTCAAAAATAAATATTCCGGTTAAGTTTATTACAGCGGGTAATATCAAGGATGATGATTCAGGAGACAAATATTTTTCTAGCGCAAATCAACCAAAGGAGATTGTTAATATAGAAAAAGCAGATCATAACTTTAATAGTTTTAAAGAAGAAGAGTTGCTTTTTAAAGAAACTTTAAGTTTTTTGAATAAATATTAAAAAATGATATATCTTGTTGTTTGATGTAATTTTTGATACAATTTTATTTATGAATTTAATCACTCTTAATCTTTGGGGAGGTAAACTATACGATCCTCTGGTTAGTTTTATTGAACAATACTCTAATAAAGTTGATATATTTTGTTTTCAAGATTGTCTGTTTGGTTCTAGTGCCGATTTCTCACCAATACAAAAAGGTAGACTGAATCTGTTTAATGAATTAAGTCAGAGGCTTTATAATTTTAATTCATACATTTACAGAGATGAAAATGAATCTTATTTTCATGGAGAATTGTTACCTTTGGATGTTGGTTGTGGTCAGGTGATTTTTGTAAATAAAAATATAGAAGTTGTTGATGTTGGAGGTTTTAGGAGTCACGAAGATAGTCCGTATCATAAAGGCGGAGATATGGTCTCTGGCAGGTGTCAGTGGGTTAAGGTAAAAATAGATAATGAATATTTAACAGTTCTTAATTTGCACGGATTGTGGCAAAGAGATTCAAAGAAAAAAGATACACCGGAGAGAATCCATCAATCAAAGAAAATTAAGGAATTTTTTGTAAATCATAATCACCAGAAGATTTTGTGCGGAGATTTTAATATAATAAATGATGGTAATGCTATGGATATTTTAGAAGAGGGTATGGTAAATTTAATAAAAAAATTTAAGATAAAATCAACAAGAAGTAGTCATTATCCAAAGGAAGAACGATTTGCTGATTATATTTTAACCTCACCTGATATTGAGGTTAAAGATTTTAGAGTATTAGAAGATGAGGTTTCTGATCATCTACCTTTATTTGTTAACATAACATGAAAAAAATTACACTTATATTTATATTTTTTATGATCATAACTGCTTTGTATGGTTATCGTTATTACAACAAACCTGATTTGTTGTATGTAAATACATCAGAAAAAGATATTATTGTTGATTATCCAAAACCAAACTCAGATGTTTTAAGTAGTTTTGAGATAACAGGTCGTGCCAGAGGGGTTTTCTATTTTGAAGCATCTTTTCCTGTATCCGTTTTTGATAAAAATGACAAGCTTTTGCTACAAACTTTTGCTACCGCAAAAGGGGACTGGATGACTGAAAAATTTGTACCGTTTTCATCAAACATTTCCCTTGGTGATTATAAAGGAAAGGTAAAAATTGTGATGAAAAAAGATAATCCGTCTGGTGATGCAGACAAAGACGCTTCCGTTTCTTTCTATTTAAATGTAAAATAGAATTATGTATATCATTTATGCTATTTTAGGAGCTGTGATGGCAAGTTTGGGAACAATTTTTGCTAAACTTGGCTTAAAAAATGTTGATCCAAATGTTTTAACATCTGTCAGGGCTATTTTAATGGCCATCATTGTTTGTTC